>CAYGNA010000043.1:0-17164 GCA_964351065.1 uncultured Pseudomonadales bacterium | reverse complement strand
CAATCCGTCTTCAACCGACACCCAGTGTATGACCCCACGCACCTTGCGTCCTTCCGGATTTTTCCCCAACGTCGCAGGGTCATACGAACAGTGCACTTCAATAATTTCGCCAGCATCGTTCTTGACAACACTGTCCGCGCGGATCACGTAACCACCCCGCAGTCGCACTTCCCCTCCCATCACCAGCCGTTTGTATTTGCGGTTGGCGTCTTCGCGAAAGTCCTCACGATCAATCCAGACTTCGCGTGTAAACGGTACTTCCCGATTACCCATGGACTCATCTTTGGGGTGGTTGGCAATCTGTAACAACTCGACCTTGTCTGCAGGATAGTTGTCGATCACCACTTTTAATGGGTTGATTACACCCATTACACGAGATGCGCTTTCATCCAGGTCATCCCGAATACAACTCTCAAGCATCGCCAGTTCAACATTGTTGTCACTCTTGGTAACGCCAATACGTCGACAGAAATCCCGTATTGCAGATGGCGTGTAACCGCGCCGCCGCAGCCCGGCAATGGTGGGCAAACGAGGATCATCCCAGCCATCAACCAGTCCGTTCTCAACGAGTTGTTTCAGCTTTCGCTTGCTCATCACCGTGTACTGCAGGTTGAGGCGGGAAAACTCTATCTGCTGTGGATGACAGTTCATGGCAAGTTCGTCCAGTACCCAATCGTACAAAGGTCGATGGTCTTCAAAACTCAGGTCACATAGCGAATGTGTGATGCCCTCCAGTGAATCCGAAATACAGTGGGTGTAATCGTACATGGGGTAAATGCACCACTTGTCACCCGTCTGGTGATGATGCACATGCCGGATACGATAAATGGTCGGGTCCCGCATATTAATGTTGGGTGATGCCATATCGATCTTCAGCCGCAGCACATGTTCCCCATCAGCAAACTCACCAGCCCGCATGCGGCGGAACAGGTCGAGATTCTCGTCAACCGAGCGACTGCGATAAGGGCTGTCTTTGCCGGGTGATTTCAGCGTACCCCGGTAGGCTCTGATGTCGTCGGCGCTGAGTGAATCAACATAGGCTTTGGATTCAGAAATGAGCTGTTCCGCGAACCGGTACAATTCTTCAAAGTAGTCCGACGCGTTTCGCTCTTCAGTCCAGGAGAACCCGAGCCAGGTAATATCTTCTTTCATCGAGTCCATAAACTCGGTGCTTTCTTTCAGCGGATTGGTATCGTCAAATCGCAGGTTGGTTTGACCACCAAATTCTTCTGCCATGCCAAACGACAGGCAAATTGCCTTGGCGTGGCCAATGTGAAGATAACCGTTGGGCTCTGGCGGAAACCGCGTGATGACTTGTCCGCTGTTTTTTCCGTTGGCAACGTCGTCAGCAATAATATTGCGAATGAAGTTGGGTGGATACTTGTCTTGCGAGTCGTTCATTTGCTTATTGAGTTATCCAAAGTGGGTGAGCAATCAATTGCTGAAAAGGTCAAACCCGGCCAAAAAACAGAGCCAAAAACCTGGCCAAAAACCTAGCCAAAAAAGAGTGCCGCACCGCAGGTTATTGAGACCATAACAAACAGTAGCCATTTTAACGTAGATTGCGCCACGGTGATTGCAAACCGGACACTCAACATCGCTCCCGCTACCGTGCCCGCCGCGAGAATTAACCCAGGGATCCAGAGCACCTGGCCACGCGCTATAAATACGGCCAGCGCCACGACACTAAACGCTGCTGTACAAACCAGTTTGAGCGCGTTGCTGCGAACCAGATCGTAGCGTAACCCCCCGGCCAGCGCCGCAATCAGCAAAAAACCAACCCCGGCCTGCACAAATCCACCATAGGCCCCTGCCATAAACAGTCCAAGGGCTGCAATCGGCCGCTCTCGAACACTGGCGGCAGGTGTGCCCACAGGTGGCGCAACCACAGCAGGAAACACCAGCATAATCAGCGCCATCCCAACCATCGCGGTGAGTAACGTTGGTTTTAGCAGCCACACGGGCAGATAGGATGCCAGCAGGGCGCCCACGAGGGAGCCGATCAATGTGGGTACCAAAACAGGCAACACGGCAGCAGTATCCAACCGGTCCGCATCCCTGAAGCCTTTGACGCCGGTGAGCGACTGGAGCAGTACACCTATCCTGTTGGTTGCGTTTGCAACATCCGCGGGCATACCCAGCATCATTAACGCTGGCAGGGTCAGCATTGAGCCACCACCG
This sequence comes from uncultured Pseudomonadales bacterium, assembly GCA_964351065.1. GTDB lineage: Bacteria > Pseudomonadota > Gammaproteobacteria > Pseudomonadales > Azotimanducaceae > JANQJA01. The sequence goes on along the minus strand of CAYGNA010000043.1, from coordinate 14,983 downwards.
GCAAGGGTATTGATAAATCCACCAATCAAACCAGCAACCAGCAATGCACTGACGCCAAGCAGCGTTAACTCATATTCCAAGGGATATACCCGGGTGGCGGGAAAAGAGGCATGGTAAGCATCCCGCACACAATGTCAATCGCAGCAGATGCCGCTTGCCAGCAGGGTCTGCCCAAGGCAGCACCATGACAAAACTCGCCCGCAGCACCCGGGAGCGTTAGAATCTTTTAAACCAATCACCATTTTGGTACGTCTTATTCATACCTGATAGGGCAAAGTCACGCGTCTCCTGAATGCACAAAGTGCAACGGTCAGGTAAAGAACAATCAAGCAGAACAACTATGATTCGAGATACTTCAGGCCAGGACGAACTCATTGAGAAGCGTACCGGCATAACGCGAACACGAATTGCCATGATGCTCGGTGGCATGGTTGTGATTGCGTGTGTTGTTTTTGTCCTGCCCTCTTACCAGGACTGGGCCAGCGCCGAACAGACGATCTCACTCGATCGAATACGCCTCGCCACGGTCACCCGGGGCGACCTCACGCGCGATGTTTCAGCGCAAGGCAAGGTTGTCGCAGCAATCAAGCCGACACTGTTCAGTCCGGCAAGCGGCACTGCCACCCTGCTCGTTCAGGCTGGTGACTCCGTAACAACTGGCCAGGGCCTCGCCACCATTGATAGCCCGGAGGTCCTAAACTTGCTGGATCAGGAGGCCTCAACCCTTTCCAGCGCCGAGACGGGTTACCAGCGTAGCCAGATTGAGGCCCGCAAGACCGGCCTCGAGAATCAGCAACGTGTTGACCTGGCTGAGGTGGCACTGATTGCCGCCAGGCGAGAATTACGTCGCGCTGAAGCGGCGCGGGCCAAGGACGCCATCAGCGAATTTGACTACGACAAGGCAAAAGACGACGTGGCTACAGCTGAACTTCGTTTTCAGCATGCAACCGCGGATGCCAGGCTCCAGAGCGAGAGCCTCGACTTCGAACTGCAGACTGCACAGCACGATCTTGAAAGACAACAGTTTCGCGTCAGAGAGCTTGAACGTCAGGTAGCAGAACTCAATATCACAAGTCCCGTGACAGGTATCGTCGGCAATCTTCTCATTGAAAACAAGGATGCGGTAGCACGAAACCAGCCGCTGCTGACAGTCGTTGACCTGAGTGCACTGGAGGTTGAACTGCAGGTTCCTGATGCCTACGCCTCGGCACTGGCGCTGGGACTGGAAGCCGAGGTGAGCCATCAGGGCACAAAATATACTGCCGAACTGGTGTCTGTGTCGCCGGAAGTCATTAACAGCCAAATCACCGCCAAGGTCTCCTTTACCGGCACGACACCACCGAATCTAAAACAAAACCAGCGTGTCTCTGCCAGGATATTGCTCGAAGGCAAGCCTGATGTTCTGATGGTGGAGCGTGGCCCATTTTTGGAATCCAGTGGCGGCCGGTTTACTTATGTCGTGGAAGACAACCTTGCCAAACGCCAACGCATTGAGGCGGGACTTGTCAGCGTGGGTAGTGTCGAGATTACGAGTGGTCTAAAAGAGGGGCAGACCGTTGTCATCTCGAGCCTGACAGACTTCAACAATGCTGAGACGGTCTACCTGACCAACTAGTGCTTACTGAAGTTTGGGCGGCACCTCATCAGCTGTCACCAGAAACAGTTCGCTTTCTTCATTACCAATCAACAGGGTTTTGTTGTCCCGCCAGGCAACGGCTTCTGCCTGGCCGGTAAAGTCTATGGCCAGCGGCGTCATGTACGCACGCCCCGATAGCCATCGATCCCGACCTTTGGGCGCCTCGAATATCCACAGAGCGGTATAGCAGAGTACGGCAAGTCGCGTGCCGTCCGGGGATAAATCTGCGGCCGTAACCACTGCCACCTCGTCATGCATGTCCACGCGCGTTAGCACGTTGACCCGATCAGTTGCCATAGTGTCGAGTCGATACAGGACCGTACCGCTTTCCCACTCGCCAATCTTGCCTGGCTGTCGATGTTTGGTCAGGAAATAAAGTTTACCCCTGAAAACAAACATGGCCTCGCTGTCGTAATGCCACTGCGCACCCGGAAACTTTTCCTGGGTTGGATAGCGAACAGCAATGAACTTCAAGGCGCGTGCCTGGGCAATCTGACGGGGGTTAGGCTCTGGCAGCACATAAATACCCAGATCGCGCCGCGCATTACCGTTATTACCCATGTCCGCGATGTAGATGTTCTCCGCATCGACAGCAATGTCTTCCCAGTCAATATTGGAAGCCCCCTGAACGGTGAGTCCGGGCCAGGACACCCTGCCAGGCGTTGCCACTTCACCGTGATAGTCGCCCGCCAGGTAACGTGGAAACTGCACCAGACCGGCACCGTTCACGGCAAACAACCGGGCACTGTCACCGCTGTCATTGTGCATCCAGTAAACGTCTTCGTAGCGACGACTGCGCACCATGCCGCTCATCTCCGAGATGCCGGCAAACTTCACATCCAGCAGTTTGACCACACCCGGTGCATCCGCCAGCGCACCAGTGGCGCAAGCGAGGCACCACACCACGATCGGAAACAGGACAGTTCTCATTGGCAATACTCCAACACTCAACTGATTGACTATATCGAGTTACTGATCGAAAAGCGCCATTTCGCCAGCAACAGGTATCCTTAATCGCGCCCGTTGGACACGAAGTCGACACCCCACGCAAACCAGTAAACAGACCAGTGAACAGACCATGAAATAACAAAAACCTCTGGCTCGCTCCTCTGAAAACCAACCGGCATGCCAAAAAAAACTTGCATCACCATGTAACGCCGTTATCATGGCGCGCATGAATCCATTTAACAGCAAGCAGTTTACCGGCCCAGCCACCGTGTCCTCCCATCTATGCGGCGGAGACTATTGGCTGGGCTATTTCTATTTCGTCTACTATTTTTTCAGTAAATAGATCGCTTGCCCTGACAAGGAAGGCGGTCGCTCCGCCTTCAGGATAAAACCCCGACAGGCGGTGCCATCGGGGTTTTTTTATGTCCCGGCTTTTTGCAGGGTGTTTTTGGGCAGCATGCAAAGAACATTTAGAAAAAGACGAAATCAACGTGACGGGCGCCCTGCAGGGCGAGGAGAAAATGATGAACCAGGTACAAGTGGACGACCTAAACGTGTTAAGCGAAGAAACCCTCATTACCCCCAAAGACCTGAAAGCAGAGGTACCCACGTCTGACCATGCGCTGGAAACGGTATCCAATGGTCGTTTGACTATCAGGAATATACTTGAACGCATCGACAAGCGACTCCTGATTATTGTCGGTCCCTGTTCGATTCATGATCTTGACGCTGCTATGGACTACGCGCGGCGGTTGAAGGTGCTGGCAGATGAGGTCTCTGACTCCCTGTTCCTTGTTATGCGTGTGTATTTTGAAAAGCCACGGACAACCGTGGGCTGGAAAGGTTTTATCAATGATCCTCACCTGAACGACTCCTTTAACATCAGGGAAGGGCTGACGCTGGGTCGAAAACTGCTGGTCGACCTGGCCGAAATGGGCATCCCAACTTCTACGGAAGCCCTGGACCCGGTTTCACCCCAGTACCTGCAGGACATGATTTCATGGTCTGCCATTGGCGCGCGTACCACCGAGTCGCAAACTCACCGGGAAATCGCCAGCGGTCTGTCAAGCGCAGTCGGCTTCAAGAATGGTACTGACGGCGGCCTGGAGGTTGCGATAAACGCACTAAAGTCTGTCTCGGCACCACATCGTTTTCTGGGGATCAACCACCAGGGTCAGGTTGCGGTCATCCACACGCGGGGCAACGCGCACGGGCATATTGTGCTGCGTGGTGGCGGCGGACATACCAACTACGACTCGGTGAACGTTGCATTGTGTGAGCAGCAATTGATCAAGTCAGGCGTACCAGCCAACATCATGGTCGACTGTAGCCATGCCAACTCGAGCAAAGACCACAACCTGCAGCCACTGGTCATGGACAATGTTGCCAACCAGATAGTGGAAGGCAATCAGTCCATCATTGGGCTCATGGTTGAAAGCAATATTGAAGCTGGCAACCAGGCCATCTCCGAGGATCGCAATCAACTCAAATATGGTGTCTCGGTGACGGATGCCTGTGTTGACTGGACCACAACCGAGCAGATGCTTCGATCACTGCACAACAAGGTCAAGGACATTCTGCCTGGGCGGGAAATGCCGCGCCTTGCAGCCACTGCAGAGGCCGCGCAGGGATAACTGATTGGACGAAAGCGCTAGCGAAAATAGGCGTTTTCGTCCTGAGTGTGATCGGTGACATCACGTATTGTCTTGAGCTGAGGCAATTGCTCAAGCAGCGTTTTTTCGACGCCCTCTTTCAGGGTGACGTCTACCATGCCACAGCCCTGACAGCCGCCGCCGAATTGGAGGACCGCAATCTCTTCGTTCACCAGTTCAACGAGACTGACCATGCCTCCATGGGCAGCGAGCGAGGGATTCACCTGGCTGTGCAGAATGTAGTTGATACGATCTTCCAGTGGACTGTCATCGGATACATTAGGCACTTTGGCGTTTGGTGCCTTGATGGTAAGTTGGCCACCCATGCGGTCTGCCGCGTAATCAACCTCAGCGTCTACCAAAAATGACTCGCTTCGCCCGTCCAACCACGCAACAAACCCGTTGTACTCAACCCGCTCATCAGTCGGTTGCTCTTCACCAGGTCGACAATAGGCAATGCAGGTTTCTGCCATTGGCGTACCTGGATCAGTAATAAAGATACGAATACCAATGTCCTTGGCTTCCTGCTTTGACAGGAGTTCAACGAGATAGGTCTGGGCAGATTCAGAGATGTTAACCATGGATTACTCCGGGTTCAGGGCGGCAGTGTCGCGCATTGTACGTAAACCGCCGGGCAGTTTCCACGGGGATTACAGTAAGCCCCTGCTTTTGCAGGGTTTTTAGGCAGGTTTCACCGTTTGGACAACTGAGTTCGGCGTGAGCCGTATTCATAGTCTGTCCGCAAGATCTTCAAATCGATGCAGGTACAGAGCTGGTAGAATCGCGCATAGTAACTCCAGGTAAACTCGAACATGAAACCATCCAGTCGCAACAACCTATTCAGACAAAGCCTCGAAAGCCGCATCCTGGTCATGGATGGGGCCATGGGAACACTGATTCAAGGCCTGGGTCTGGGCGAAGCTGACTACCGGGGTGATCGATTCAATGATCATCCTTCGGACCTGAAAGGAAATAACGAACTGCTGGCGCTCACCCAGCCACAGGCAATTCGGGACATACACCTGAAATACCTCCGTGCCGGCTCCGATATCATCGAGACCAACACGTTCACCGCAAACCGGGTATCACAGGCCGATTACGGCACTGAAGACGCAACGCGCGAGATTAACCGTGAAGCCGCCCGAATAGCGCGCGAAGCCGCCGACCTGGTGGAAGCAGAAGATTCGTCGCGGCCACGCTTTGTCGCCGGCGCAGTTGGTCCCACCACCCGTGCGGCCAGTCTCTCACCAGATGTGAACGATCCCGGATTCCGAAACATCACGTTTGACGAACTGGTAACTGACTACAGTGATGCAATACATGGGCTGATTGAAGGCGGTGCTGACATCATCCTTATCGAAACCATTTTTGATGTACTAAACGCCAAGGCCGCAATATTCGCCGCACTTTCTGTGTTTGAAGAAATTGGTGAGGAATACCCCATCATGATCTCGGGAACAATCACCGACGCCAGCGGCAGACTACTGTCAGGACAGACCGTTGAGGCATTCTGGGCCTCAATACGACATGCCAATCCCGTCTCGGTGGGCTTCAACTGTGCACTCGGTGCTGACGAACTTCGGCCCTACATGGAAGACATCTCGAGAGTTGCAGACTGTTACGTCAGTTCCTACCCCAACCGCGGTCTGCCCAATGAATTCGGTGAATATGATGAGACAGTAGAACAGATGGTGGCTGCCATACGGGACTACGTCGAGCATGGACTGGTTAACATCGTAGGTGGTTGCTGTGGCACCACACCTGAACATATCCGGGCATTTACTGAACTGGTCAGGGATCAGAGCCCTCGCAAGCCCCCAGAGCGCAAACGGATCTGCCGTTTGAGTGGCCTCGAGCCGTTTAATATTGATGAGAACTCCCTGTTCGTCAACATCGGCGAAAGGACCAACGTCACCGGATCAGCCAAGTTTGCCCGCCTGATTCGTGAAGACAATTTTGATGAGGCGCTGGCGGTTGCTTTAGAACAGGTTAACAATGGCGCGCAGATCATTGATGTCAACATGGACGAAGGAATGCTCGATTCCAAGGCTGCGATGGTGCGATTCCTTCATCTTGTCGTGTCCGAACCGGAAATTTCTCGCGTGCCGGTTATGGTTGACTCCTCCAAGTTCGACATCATCGAAGCCGGCCTGAAGTGTCTTCAGGGTAAGTCCATTGTCAATTCAATCAGCCTCAAGGCTGGTGAGAAGGAATTTCGTGAGCAGGCAGGGATCTGCCGCAAACACGGCGCAGCGGTTGTGGTCATGGCGTTTGATGAAGATGGGCAGGCGGATACTGCCGAGCGCAAACGGTCAATCTGCAAACGCTCTTACGACATCCTGGTGAATGAGGTTGGCTTCCCACCCGAGGACATCATTTTTGATCCTAATGTGTTTGCTGTAGCAACCGGTATCGAAGAGCACAACAACTACGCCGTCGACTTTATCGAAGCCTGCGCCTTCATCAAAAACGAATTGCCCTATGCCCACAGTTCCGGCGGCATCAGCAACGTGTCTTTCTCATTTCGTGGCAATAACACCGTACGAGAAGCAATTCATGGTGTCTTTCTGTATCACGCGATCAAGTCGGGGCTAACGATGGGTATCGTCAATGCTGGCCAGCTAGCAATATATGAGGAAATTCCAGCGGAACTTCGCCGCCTGGTCGAAGACGTCATTCTCAACCGGTCATCTGGCGCAACGGAAAAGCTGCTCGATATTGCCGAGAAATATGCTGGCCGGGGAGCGCGAGCCAGCGGCGAAGATCTTGCGTGGCGCGATGGTACCGTTGATGAACGCCTGGCTCACGCACTGGTTAAAGGTATAACAACCTATGTCGTTGCAGACACGGAAGAAGCACGCCAGGCGGCCAAACGCCCGATTGATGTCATTGAAGGGCCGCTCATGCAGGGCATGAATGTAGTTGGTGATCTCTTTGGTGCTGGCAAGATGTTCCTGCCACAGGTTGTGAAAAGCGCGCGCGTGATGAAGCAGGCTGTGGCGCACCTGGTGCCTTACATTGAAGCAGAAAAAAACGAGGCATCCAAACCAAAAGGAAAAATCCTGCTTGCTACAGTCAAAGGCGATGTTCATGACATTGGCAAGAACATTGTTGGTGTAGTGCTTCAGTGCAACAACTTTGACGTTATCGACCTTGGCGTCATGGTGCCTGCTGAAAAGATTCTTCGAACAGCACGCGAGGAAAACGTCGACATTATAGGTCTCTCCGGCCTGATTACCCCCTCGCTGGACGAAATGGTTCATGTCGCCAGCGAAATGGAGCGCCAAAAGTTTACGGTACCCCTTCTGATTGGCGGTGCTACCACGTCGAAAGCGCATACCTCGGTCAAAATTGAGCCTTGCTACAACCGCGAACCCACGGTTTACGTACCCGATGCATCGCGCGCAGTAGGCGTGGCCACCAAACTGCTGAGTGATGAACTCAAACCCGAGTTTGTCGGTGAACTAAGGGAGGAATACGAAAAGGTACGTGTCAGGAACCGAAACCGTCGCCCCAAGGGCAACGTCCTTCGCTATACCGACGCAGCGGAAAACAGTTACCAGGGAGACTGGGAGAACTATGTGCCACCGGCACCCACTTTTCTGGGTGTGCGAGCACTACCAGATTACCCACTTGCAGAACTTGCAGAGTATATCGACTGGACACCTTTCTTTATCACCTGGGAACTGGCCGGCAAGTACCCCAACATCCTGAAAGACGAGGTGGTTGGCGAGGCAGCGCGTTCACTTTTTGCTGACGCCGAGGCAATGCTTGCTGATCTCATCAGGGATGACTCCATTAAAGCCCAGGCGACCATCGGCTTCTGGCCTGCCAACTCCACCGGTGATGACATTATTGTCTGGACCGACGAGACGCGAACCACAGAACTCACCCGACTACATCATCTCAGGCAGCAGACAGACAAGCCCAATGAGCAGCCTAACTTTTGCCTGGCCGACTATGTCGCCCCGGTTCAATCCGGCGTACCGGACTACATTGGTGGTTTTGTTGTTACCGCCGGACTGGGTGTTGAAGCGCTTGCGAGAGCCTTTGAGAAAGACAAGGACGACTACAACGCGATCCTGGTCAAAGCCCTGGCCGACCGTCTGGCAGAAGCCTTTGCAGAACGTCTGCATGAACGGGTCAGGCGTGAGTTCTGGGGGTATGCGCCGGAAGAATCGCTGGACGCCGAAGCACTGATCCGCGAAAAATATCAGGGTGTCAGACCAGCACCGGGGTATCCAGCCTGCCCTGACCATACCGAAAAAGCGACGTTGTTCTCCCTGCTGGATGCCGAGAACAACTCGGGTGTGTCGCTAACCGAATCTTTTGCGATGAACCCTGCAGCATCTGTGTCAGGCTTCTATTTCTCGCATCCGGATTCTCGCTATTTTGGCATCGGCAAAATTGACCAGGATCAGGTCATAGACTATGCACAACGCAAGCAAATGCCATTGGAAGAAGTGGAACGATGGTTGGCGCCAGTATTGGTGTATCGTTAAGATAACGATTAACGGACGGCCATTCTGGACAGTCCAGTGGATGCCTCAAGCAAGAGGAGTCATGATGACGGAACCAAAAGACGAAGCAAAAACACCCGGATTTTTCACTGTAATGCTCAGTGTGATTGCCGCTGCACTGGGCGTTCAATCCGAGAAGAACCGGGAACGTGATTTCAGCCAATCCAGCCCACTGCCATTTATAGTGGGCGGACTGGTTTTTACCGTATTATTTGTGCTGACCCTGGTTGGCGTTGTAATGCTGGTACTACCCTAGCCATAAACACTGAGGCCACGGTTCGAGAGTTGAGGTTTTGAAGGCCACTGCTCTACTGCCCGGAAACCCAATAGATCATCGTGACAACTGCTATGAGGATCAATGCCACTGCACAGATAGCATCTATGGTGCTGTCATCATTTGCTTCTTCTTCTACTGCTGGCGCTTCATGTTCGGTCATGGTCAGTCTTCCACTGTTTATATGGGCCGCGATTATACGAATCAAAGCGCCGTGGTGCCAGCACCTCATCGACCGCTACTTTCCCGTTCATTCCGGACAGGACTCTTGTGACCCTCAGCAGGGAATATCGTTATAAACAAAAGATTATTTTCGATACTCCGAAGTACTGCTAAATTCCGCTTTCCTAAAGAACTGCTGTGCTTATGTATATTTATGACAAGTACGATCAGGTAATGGTCGACGAAAGGGTTGCGCAATACCGTGACCAGACAAATCGTTTCCTTGCAGGCGAACTCTCCGACGAGGAGTTTCTTCACCTTCGATTGAGAAACGGTCTTTACATACAGCGACTTGCCCCGATGCTGCGCGTCGCTGTGCCATATGGATTGCTCTCATCTGAACAACTCAGACAGTTGGCCTACATTGCTCGCCACTTCGACAAGGGATACGCCCACTTTACGACCCGTCAGAACATCCAGTACAACTGGCCAAAGCTGGAAGAGGTACCGGATATCCTGGCCGCTCTCGCGAGTGTTCAAATGCACGCCATCCAGACCAGCGGTAACTGCATCAGGAATGTCACGTCAGACCAGTATGCCGGGGTTGCGCGGGACGAGATTGAAGATTCCAGGGCCTGGGCTGAACTGATTCGCCAGTGGTCGACCTTCCATCCCGAATTCAACTGGCTGCCACGCAAGTTCAAGATTGCTGTAACTGGTGCACGCGAAGACCGTGCAGCGGTCCAGGTGCACGATATTGGTATACGCATGGTTGAGCGCAATGGTGATATTGGCTTCGAAGTCCTGGCCGGCGGAGGACTCGGCAGAACCCCTGTCATCGCACCGGTCATCAGGGATTTCCTGCCAAAGGAACATCTGCTTACCTATCTTGAGGCCATCCTGCGCGTCTACAACCGTTATGGTCGTCGGGACAACAAGTTCAAGGCCCGAATCAAGATTCTGGTGCGTGCCATGACACCCGAAGTCTTCGCCAGCAAGGTTGAGGAAGAATGGCTGACGATAAAAGATGGGCCAGAGACACTCACTGTTAATGAAATTGAGCGGGTAAAAGCCTGCTTCACCGAACCTGACTACGAGGTGCTGCAGGATGTTGATGAGGCACATGAGGCGCACCTGAAAGAGAATTTCGCATTCAAATCCTGGGTGAGTCGAAACGTCGCGCCCCACAAGAAGCCCGGCTACACCATTGCAAACATCGCACTTAAGGCAACAGGTATCGCTCCCGGTGATGTGACAGATGAGCAGATCGATATCATTGCCGATCTTGCTGACAGATACAGCTTTGGTGAAATTCGCGTGACCCACGAACAAAACGTCACCCTGGCAGATGTTCGCCTGCAGGATCTGTTTGACCTGTGGCGAGATCTTGTCGAGGCTGATCTGGCAGCACCAAACCTGGGCCTGCTAACGGACATTATCTGCTGCCCGGGTGGTGACTTCTGTTCTCTTGCCAACGCAAAGTCCATTCCGGTCGCTGAAGCTATCCAGCGCCAGTTTGATGATCTCGATTACCTGCACGACCTGGGCAACCTGGATATCAACATCTCGGGCTGCATGAACGCCTGCGGTCACCACCATGTCGGTAACATTGGCATTCTGGGTGTCGACAAGAAAGGTGAGGAATGGTACCAGGTCTCGGTTGGTGGCTCACAGTACAACAGTGCTGCACTGGCGCAAATCCTCGGCCCCTCTTTCGCCCGTGAGGATATTCCAGATGTCGTACAAAAGATTGTGAATGTGTACCTGACGCATCGGGATGATGCTGAAGAGTTTATCCACACATTTAACCGTATCGGCATCCAGCCGTTCAAAGACAAGGTCTACGCGGAGCAAGCAGCCTGATGCCTCAAATTATCCTTGACCGCAAAATTACCGATTCAGCGTTCGCACCAGCCGATGCAGAAACGGTTGACCTGAACGCCAGTAACATACTGCTCCCACTTAAAGTGTGGCAGGAACACCAGTCACAATTGGCCGAGCGAAATGATATTGGTATCTGGCTGGATGCAGATGAAGAGGTTGAAGAAATCGCTGACTGTGCCAATCATTTTCCCGTCATAGCCCTTCGGTTTCCGACGTTTTTTGATGGCAGATCACTATCCAGCGCCAACCTCCTGCGCCGCAAGTACGGCTATGCAGGTGAGTTACGCGCCATTGGTGATGTGCGCCGCGACCAGATCGACCAGATGCAGCGCTGCGGATTTAACGCATTTCAGTTAGCGGAAGGCCAGAACCCGGAGAAAGCACTGCTTGGCCTGAATGGGTTTACTCACGCATACCAGAACGCCGTAGATCGCGAACAACCGCTGTTTCGTCAACGGTAACGTGTTTATTCAATGGGTTTACTGCGATTCGTTTGCTGCGATTCGTTTACTGAAAGGATAGGACAGCATAGTATGCCTTGATGCATACGGATCCTGTCCTCAGTTCATTTTTCCTGATATTCACGTCAGCCGCTGTGCTGGCCACCCTTGCCCTCTATACCCGCCAACCCCTGATTGTTGCCTACATTGCTATTGGCATCATACTGGGACCATCGGGCACGGGCCTCGTCACAGACCCCTCACTGATTGCCAGCGTTGGCAAGATTGGCATCATGTTCCTGCTGTTTCTCATAGGCCTTGATATGCAGCCTGGAAAACTCAAGAACATGTTTGGCAGTGCGTTGCTGGTTGGCCTGGTCAGCTCAGCCGCCTTTTTTGCCCTGGGGTTTGGCGTGAGCATTATGTTTGGATATGCCACAACGGAAGCCGTAGTTATCGGCATCGCGATGATGTTCTCAAGCACCATCATCGGCATCAAGCTGTTGCCAACAACGGTACTGCACCATCGCCATACGGGTGAACTGGTAATCAGCCTGCTACTCATCCAGGACCTTATCGCCATCATTGTACTACTCGTTATCACGGGCGGCTTTTTTGAGTTCAGCGGTGCAGCCAAGATCGCCAAGGTCATCGTGGCGCTACCGTTGCTTATCCTGGCGGCTTGGCTGTTTGTGAAGTATGTATTGCTGAAGCTATTAGAACGGTTCGATGCATTTCACGAGTACATCTTTCTCATAGCCATTGGCTGGTGCCTCGGGCTCTCCGAGCTTGCTGCAATGGCCGGACTGTCGCATGAAATTGGCGCCTTTATTGGTGGTGTTACCGTGGCGACCAGTCCAATCGCGCTCTACATTGCCGGTCATTTGAAACCGCTGCGTGACTTTTTCCTGGTGCTGTTTTTCTTCTCGATGGGAGCAGGCTTCCATCTTGACTTGCTCGGTGATGTCATCATTCCTGCGACTGTGATGGCGCTGGTCATACTCGCAGCCAAGCCGGTCGTTTTTCGCCTGCTCCTGCCGCGCACCGGCGAAACGCCTGAACGAAGCTGGGAGATCGGTTTTCGCCTGGGCCAGATCAGCGAGTTCTCGCTACTTATTGCTTTTCTGGCGACGGCCGAATCCCTGATTGGCCTGTCTGCTTCTCACCTTATCCAGGCCACCGCTATCCTGACGTTCCTGCTGTCGTCCTACATCGTGGTCTTCCGCTTCCCAACGCCGATCGCTGTCTCAGACAAACTCCGCCGTGACTAGCCGCCTCACCCGGAGGACATCGCAGTACCTGTTTACCTACAGATCTTCGTCAGATTGTGTGCCCTGCTGACGGCGCCTGATTTCCTGGTACATGGGTCCCTTTAGAATTGCGGAAGGCAGACCACTCGGTTCAGGCAGCCATGCGTCGGCGTTATCAAGTTTGCGAGTCAGCAGACTGTCGACTCGTTCGTTGACAATGCCAGCACCTGTAACAATCGCCACACAGCCCATCAGACTGGACAGTGCAACTGGCACCTGCTGAATACTCATTGGTTTATCCCTCACCGGAGCGTGAACCCGACCAGTATACCCGGCCAAAACCAGCCAGATTGACGTTCAATCACGTCCCTTCTGCACGCTGTTATACTGGATGCCTTTGTACAGACTGGAGACTTCATTGACTGACGCAGCAACATCAACAGAAGGACCGGGACCTATCTCAGCTGATGAAATTGGCACCTTTACCATTGCCAAAACGACGCTGCTCGATACCAGGCGCGTGATGGCATACGCAGCGGCTATCAATGACACCAATCCGGCCTATTTTGATGACCTTGGACCCGACGGTCTGTCGGTACATCCCGGCATCACCTTTTCCCTGCAGTGGGCATCGCGATTTACACCGGACAAGACACTCAACCTGCGCGCCGCACCATTTGGCGTGCACGCAGAAACTGACCTTAGAATCTACCGACCATTTCGTTGGGGTGAAGCAGTCACCACCCAGGGTCAATTGGTGGCAAGACGGCAGATACCGCCAGGCGTTTATTCCGTTGACCGATATCGCTTTACATCCAGTGATGGCGAGCTGATTGCCGAGTTGGATTACAACGGCATCATCAGGGGCGCGACGCTGGTGGGCGAAGCAGGATCAGTTGCCCCTTCCCATCCACTGCCACGCCAACACACGGCCGCAAGCGCAGTCTGGACAACAGATCGCTTCATTCCCGTGCACGCGGGTCAGCAGTACACCGAATGTGCCGGGATTTACAATCCAATTCATACCGAACCCAGTGCTGCCAGGCGTGGCGGATTACCCGGCGTCATCCTGCATGGCAGCGCAACCAAGGCGATTGCCCTGACCGAGGTGATCAATCGCTGTTTTGACGGTAACCCAAGACGTATTCGCCGTCTTGCCGGGCAACTACGCGGTATGGTGCTCATGAATTCCACAATCAGGGTTGAATGCCTGGGCGTGCAAGATGAGCAGGATGAAAGGCAGGTGTTCTACCGCGTACTCAATGAAGCAGGAGAGCCCGCCGTAGCGGGTGGTGTGGTATGCGGGACTCTCTTATAGATCACGCATAGATCACGACACACACGATCACGTCATCTGAATGTCGTGGGCTTCTCAATGCTGTAAACAGCGTCGGCGATGGTTTCGACCTGTGTCTCAAAAACAGCAAGCGCGTCGTATAGCCCCTGGTTGTAATACAGGGGCCCTATCTCTTCGGTAAAAAAATCCAGCAGGAACTGGGCGTCAAAATTCCCAATTTCCTGCTCCAGTTCTTCGCGGAAATAAACCTGGATCTTGCGCGCAATGACCTGTTTTTGTTCGAGCGTAAACTCGACAGTTGCGTCACCCATCTGGGTTCTCCTCAATTTTCGCCAGAGATCCTGGCACCCGACTACACCGCAGACAGTAACGCGTTTACCACCCGGCGCTTACCCGTGTTTAACCAGCGTGCGACCGGATACCTTGCCGCCAAAAATATCCTCGCAGACACCGGCAAGGTCACCAAGGCCAATCTCCGTGACCATGGCATCAAGACTATCCAGTTTCCAGTCCCCACCCAGCTTCGCCCAGGTTTCACGCTTGTGTTCAATAGGCAGTTCGACCGAATCTATGCCCAGCAAATTCACGCTACGTAGAATGAAAGGAAACACGGATGCCGGAAACATGGGTGAAGCCACCAGACCGCAGGCAGCCACACTGCCACCGTACTTGACCGATTTCAGCAAGTTGGCAAGGGTATCGCCTCCTACACTATCAATGCCATGTGCGTAGTCGGTGCCGAGCAGCGGGCGCTTGTTCTCGGTACCGAGCACATCGCGACCAATCGTGGCACTTGCACCAATCGACTTGAGATAATCAGCCTTGTCGGCTTTGCCTGAGCTCGCGGCGCCCTCCTAGCCCAGCTGTGATAATAGCGCCACAGCAACTGAGCCAACCCCGCCGGTTGCGCCTGTTACTGC
>CAYGNA010000042.1:0-17356 GCA_964351065.1 uncultured Pseudomonadales bacterium | reverse complement strand
GAACGGGAATCGGCAAACATCAAGCTATTTCCTGCCCAAGTTCCTGTTGCAGACGAAGAAGAAAAGCCATAAGGATACTGTCTGTTAAAAGAGAAAGGTTAGCAGGAAAAAGCCACCACAGAACGGGAATCGGCAAACATCAAGCTATTTCCTGCCCAAGTTCCTGTTGCAGACGAAGAAGAAAAGCCATAAGGATACTGTCTGTTAAAAGAGAAAGGTTAGCAGGAAAAAGCCACCACAGAACGGGAATCGGCAAACATCAAGCTATTTCCTGCCCAAGTTCCTGTTGCAGACGCGAAGAAGAAAAGCCATAAGGATACTGTCTGTCGTGGATTATAACGTCACCGGTAAGTCAGCTAGTGCTATCTCAGTGTTTCCACAGACAAGTTCGATTCGCCAGTTATTGATGGCAACGTCGAGCAGGGCTGTGGTATTGGAATGCTTGCCTGGATCAGGCTGGCCAAGCGCCAGCAGTGCTATCCGCAGCAGGGTGAGTGCGTCTGTCGGGTCCACGGCAGCGGCATGCGATTGCTTGCTCAGCTTTGTGCCGTCGGGGCCTGTAATCACTGGCAGATGGGCGTACCGCTGGGGCAATAATCCAAGGCAAGTGCCAAGATATACCTGGCGCGGCGTTGACTCAAGCAGATCGGTACCTCTCACCACATCAGTGACTCTCTGGAAGTCGTCGTCCACAATAACAGCGAGTTGGTAGGCAAACAGGCCATCCTTGCGTTTGACGATAAAGTCACCAACGGTTTCTGTGAGGTGCCATCGCTGTAGTCCACGTAGTCTGTCATCAATGCTGATGACACGTGAGTCGATACGACATCGGATGGAGTGTAACGCTGTGGTTTCGGCAAAAGTTCGATTGCGACAACGACCGTTGTAGATCACGTCCACGTCTTTACGTGAACAGGTGCATGGAAAAGCAAGCTGCATGTCCCGAAGCTTTTGCAACGCACTGTCGTACGCGTCAAGCCTTGTGCTCTGGTAGAGCACCTCACCATCATGCTGCAGACCGAAGCCGGCCAACTGATTCAAAATGACACGCGCCGCCGCTGGTGTTTGGCGTGGTGGGTCAAGATCTTCGATGCGGACCAGCCAACTTCCACCTGCCGCTCGAGCGTCAAGAAAACTTGCGAGTGCTGCAACCAGAGAACCGAAGTGCAGTGGTCCAGTAGGCGAGGGTGCAAAACGCCCCACATAAACAGGGTTGTCCATGTGGGGCATAAGATATCAACCCAGGATTTGTTTTTCCTTGATTTCGTCCAGAGTTTTGCAATCAATGCATTTGGTGGCTGTCGGACGAGCTTCAAGCCGACGAACGCCAATCTCGATACCGCATGACTCACAATAACCGTAGTTATCCTGATCTATCAGATCAATTGTACTGTCAATCTTCTTGATCAATCGACGTTCACGGTCACGGGTGCGGAGTTCCATACTGAACTCCTCTTCCTGGGTGGCGCGGTCGGCGGGATCTGGATCGTTGGCTGCAGCATCCTTCATGTAGCTCACCGTGCGATCCACTTCTTCCATGAGCTGACGCTTCCAGGTCATCAGGATTTCGCGAAAGTGGGCGCGCTGTTCTTCATTCATGTAGTCTTCGTGTTTTTCCGCTGCGTAAGGCTCGAACTTGCCGGGTCCATCGCTGCCTTTAGCCGCGGACTTGGTTGTCGGCGAGGCTTTTGCTGTTGTGGCGGCTTTTTTGGGCGCTTTGGTCGCAGGCGTCGCGGTCGCTTTAGCTTTTACTGCCGGCTTTTCTTTGGCGACGTTGGTAGCGCTTTTGCTTGCCTTTGTCTTTGCTGCGGTTGCTTTGGGCGTGGCTGCTGCTTTGGGTTTTGCACCAGACTTTGGTTTCGCTGCGGCTTTGGCTTTAGCTGGCGCCTGGGATTTGGTTGCGGGTTTGCTGGTGTTCTTCGCTGTAGGCGACTCTTTAGTTACTGCTTTCACCTGTGTTTTTGCCTTCACCTTGGGTTTCACTTTAGATTTGGTCGCCGTTTTGACATTTTGTTTAGGCGCCGCTTTTGATTTAGCCTTGACCGTCGCAGCGGCCTTTGCTTCCTTCGCGGAAGCAGGCTTGGCCGGAGCCTTTTGGGCTGTCGCCTTTTTTGCAGGCGCCTTTTTTACTGGAGATTTTTTAGGTTTTGCTGCCATAGATCATCCATTTCGCCGGACTGCGAGGTGCTGTTAAAAATCGAGCAGCGAACGTTACCAGAACAACTACTATTCGCCAAGCGACATTTGGCAAATTTGGGCCTGTCGACGGCGGCCTTTCAACGAGGACTACTGATGATGTCAGGGGCAGGAAACAGGGATCGCAGGTATGCGGCAAGGCTGCGCAGCATACAGCCGTTTCGCGTAATGAAGTTGCTTGCCAGGGCCGGTGAGTTAGATGCACTTGGCCGGGATGTTGTTCATATGGAAGTGGGCGAGCCCGACTTTGAGACGCCAGCTTCAATAGTGGCAGCAGGGCAGGTGGCATTGTCTTGCGGGATCACAAAATACACCGCTGCGTCAGGTATCGAACCTCTGCGCGAGGCCATCAGTCAGCACTACCACGATGCATTTGGCGCGCATGTCCCCGCATCCCGGATTTTTGTGACAGCAGGGGGCTCAGGTGCACTATTGCTAGCCACCGCACTTTGTCTTGATCCGGGCGAGGGATTTCTGATGACCGACCCTGGTTATCCCTGCAACCGACACTTCCTGACAGCATTCAACGCCGAGGCACAGCTTGTGCCGGTCTCGGCGGATGATGGCTACCAGTTAACGCCTGAATTGGTTGAGACATACTGGCGCGAAAACACCCGTGGTGTGTTACTGGCAACACCTGCAAATCCGACTGGCGCGGTGGTTCCGCCGGCCCACATGCACAAGATTGCTGACTATGTTGGTGCACAGGGTGGCCACCTGGTGGTTGATGAAATCTATCAGGGCCTTACTTATGCACCAACCGATCCAGTGACAGTCCTTCGCGACGTGCCGGATGCTATTGTGGTCAACAGTTTCTCAAAATATTTTGGTATGACAGGCTGGCGGCTTGGCTGGATTGTAGTTCCGGCAGATGCGGTTGAGAACATGGAAAAGCTCGCGCAGAACTTGTTCATCTGTCCCTCGAGCATTGCCCAACAGGCTGCGCTCGCAGCCTTTTCGGCCGATTCACTGGCAGTCATGGAAGCGCAACGGACAGCATTTCAGGCAAGGCGTGATTATCTGGTGCCAGCATTACGTGAGCTTGGTTTCCGAGTTGGAGATTCCCCGGCAGGTGCGTTTTATGTGTATGCAGGATTGCCGGACGGATTCGGTACGAGCGAGACATTCTGTGCTCGCCTTTTGGAAGAGTTTTTTGTTGCTGTCACACCAGGCACAGATTTTGGTGATTACCAGGCTGACCGACACTTGCGCTTTAGCTTTGCTCGCGATATTGACGTGCTGCGTGAGGGGGTGAAGAGAATTGAGCGGGCGATGTCGACATGGCGCTGACCTTCGGTGAGCTGCAACGTGGTGAACTGGTGCGACGTTACAAGCGATTTCTGGCAGATGCTCGACTCGCTGATGGCAGTATCATTACGATTCACTGTCCAAACACTGGTTCCATGAAAAACTGTGCTGAACCTGGCGATGAGGTCTTTTTTTCGACGTCTGCCAATCCCGCGAGAAAGTACCCTCATACCTGGGAACTCAGTCGAACTTCGCGTGGCCACTACATTGGCATCAATACCAACCGGGCGAATGCGCTTGTCAGGGATGGCATCGAGAGCGGTGTGATTGCAGAACTTGGCAGCTATGCGACATTGAAGGCGGAGGTTCGTTATGAGCGCGGCCGCAGTCGCGCAGACTTTTGGCTGGGCGGAAATCCAGCGGCGCCCGACTGCTTTGTTGAGGTAAAAAGTGTCACCCTGCTTGAAGGGCCGGTGGGTGCCGGGGCAGGATTTTTTCCCGATGCAGTCAGCGAGCGAGCCAGCCGGCATCTGGACGATCTTCGCCGTGTGGTTCAGTCCGGCGGCCGGGCCGTGCTGTGCTACTGCGTCCAGCACTCCGGTATCAGGGAAGTGAGGCCTGCGGCGCACATTGATCCCGTCTATGCCGAGACACTCAACCTGGCCGTTGCCGATGGTGTTGAAGTGATTGCCTACAAGGCGCGTATCACAGCCCGGGGAGCGGGGCTCGTCAAGCGTTTACCTGTCGTGCTTGACGCGTGAAGTATCTTGTTCTGCCAGGGCTTTTGCTCATGTTGCTCGCAGGCGCTCTCGTGTCACTTTTTGTGGGTAGTACCAGCCTCGATGCGCAGGCAGTGCTCGGCACGCTGCTGTCGGGAGATCGACTTTCGCTGGCGCACACGATTGTGTTTGAAGTTCGTCTGCCAAGAGTGCTGCTCGCTATACTGGTAGGTGCGGGCGTAGCCACTGCAGGTGCTGTGATCCAGGGGATATTTCGAAATCCGCTGGCAGACCCTGCGCTCATCGGTGTCTCAAGTGGCGCGGCATTGTTTGGCGCGGGTGCGATTGTGCTGGGTGCAGGTGGTATTGTTTCTGTTTCCACCGCCGCGTTTGTTGGTGGGCTTGGCGCGACTGGCCTCGTGCTGGAGATTGGCCGGCGGGGCGGTAATATTTCAAGCATGCTGCTGGCCGGTATCGCTATCAATGCCATTGCACTGGCAGGTGTTGGGATCTTTACCTATTTATCAGATGACCTGCTGCTGCGATCGGTTTCTTTCTGGGCGCTGGGAAGTCTGAACGGGGCCGACTGGAGTAGCGTGGCAGTGGCTGCAGGTATCCCCGTTATCATCCTGTTGTTTTTCCTTGAAAGTACACGCCTGAACATTATTACACTGGGCGATGCAGAGGCCATGCACCTTGGGGTTTCAGTCAGGGCACTGCGCCTTCGTATTGTGATCTATACGGCACTGGTGGTTGGTGTTGCCGTTGCGGTTGCCGGCGTAATAGCGTTCGTTGGCCTCATCGTGCCTCACCTGGTTCGATTGTCGGTGGGCTCGAATCATCGGGTTGTCGTGCCAGGCTCGGCGTTGCTTGGTGCCGCCCTGCTGCTGCTGGCGGATGGCATTGGCCGTACCATCATCGCGCCTGCAGAGCTACCGGTGGGCATTTTGACCGCGCTGATTGGCGGCCCGTTTTTCATCTACCTGATTGTCAGCCAAAAAGGAAAGCTGGGCCTTTGAGTCTAAAAGCAGAACATGTGGGTCTCGTACGTGGAGGTGTTCGACTTCTCGACGGCATTGATCTCGAACTTCACCCGGGGGAAATGGTGGCGGTAGTTGGGCCAAATGGTGCAGGCAAAACCTCACTGCTGCGGTTGCTGGCTGGAGAACTGGGCTGTGACGGTGGTGATGTCCTGCTCGATGGCGAGCATCTGGGCGCGGTATCGCTGGCACGTCGCGCTCAGAAAATGGCGGTATTGCCGCAGCAATCAATGCTGGATTTTCCGTTTCTGGCAGAAGAGGTTGTTGCTATGGGGCTGACACCGCACGGTGGTACCTCGCAACCTTTGATTGTGGCTGAGGTTATGTCGATGCTCGGTTGTGATGCGCTGCTGGGGCGTGCATACACTACGCTGTCGGGGGGTGAAAAGCAGCGGGTACAAGTTGCGCGTGTGCTGGCGCAGGGCTGGACCACGCCAGGGTACCTCCTGCTTGATGAACCGACTGCGCCGCTGGATCTGGCGCATCAGTTGCTGGTTCTGTCAGCGCTCCGAACGATGGCTGCGCGCGGTGCTGCAGTCCTGCTTGTGATGCATGACATCAACCTGGCTGCACGGTTCGTCGATCGGTTGCTGCTAATATCGCGAGGTGTCGCGACAGCGCTCGGACCGCCGGCCGAGGTACTTTCGGGCAGCGAGATTGGCCAGGCGTTTGGGGTAGCTATCGAGCTGCTTTCAACAATGGCTAAAGAGCTGCAAATTGTGGCCTACGCCAATCCGCCGGCTGATGAATGAGATAATCCGGCAAACGCCGGGGTTTCTGCTCACTCGCCAACTGGACGAGCACAATTCCAGCCAGGATGTCATTTATTGGTTCATTACGCCCCGTGGGCCTGCCCGCGTCACGATCACCGATCCTGAATCAGTCTTTTTCCTGTCCACAGCAGAAGCGACTGCCGCCGGGGCAGCGCTGGCGCAGGCGCGCCAGGTGCTGGTGGCGTTGGAGACTTTTGAACGCGAGCCCGTGATCGCTTGCTACTTTCGAACCCAGCGGCAACTGAACGGTGCCAGGTCAAGACTGGAGCAGATCGGCATTTATCCCCGGGAAAGTGATCTGCGGCCACCGGATCGATATCTGATGGAACGCTTTGTCACGGGAGGCGCGAGTATTGTCGGCGACCCCGAAGTGGAAGAGGGATTCTTGTCCTATGTTAATCCGCGGTTGATACCTGCAGACGTTTCGCCTGATTTTAAGGTTGTGTCGCTTGATATAGAGACGTCCTGGAACGAACACCTTCTGTATTCCATTGCTGTGACCGGCCGGGGCGTCGAGAGAGTTTTTATGGTGGGTGGTGTTGGTGATGTTGAAGATCAGCCTGGATTCCTGGAACTTCTGCCCGATGAATCCACGGTAATCGCTCGATGCCTGGACTGGCTGAGCGAACTGGACCCGGATGTCATTATTGGCTGGAATATTGTGGGTTTTGACCTGGACTTTCTCCAGACGAGATGTGATGTGCTTGGCATTGCTTTTCGTCTGGGCCGAAATGGCCAATCAGTTCGCTGGCGGCAGCAGTCCAACGGACAGGCTAGAAAATTTGCGTTTGTGCCGGGGCGTGTTGTGCTTGATGGCATAGAACTGCTTCGCGCCGCAACCTGGCGTTTTGAGAGCTTTTCTCTTGAGTTTGTGTCCCGGGTGTTGCTGGGTAAAGGCAAGCTGGTGGAAGACGTTGACATGCGAGCGGTCGAGATTCAGCAGATGTACCACACTGACAAATTGCTGCTCGCCCACTACAACAAGAGCGACTGTCTGCTTGTTGAAGAGATTTTCGAGAAGGCTGCGCTGATTGATTTTGCAATTGAACGCAGTCGACTCACAGGACTTGAACTGGACCGGGCCGGCGGCTCAGTGGCTGCTTTTGATTTTCTCTATCTGCCACGACTGCACCGGCGTGGGCTGGTCGCGCCAGTGGTGCTTGATCCTTCACAGGCTGGTGGCCCTGGAGGATATGTGCTCGACTCTGCGCCTGGTCTATACCGACATGTGATTGTCCTGGATTTCAAGAGTCTGTACCCGAGCATTATCAGGACTTTCCATGTCGATCCGCTTGCCATGGTGCTTGCAGCCGAGGAGACAGATCCCATACCCGGGTTCCTGGACGGCAGGTTTTCACGTACTGAGTCCATTCTGCCCGAGATTATCGAGTCTTTATGGCAAGCGCGTGATCGTGCCAAGCAGGAAGGCAACGGGCCGCTTTCCCAGGCTATCAAAATCATCATGAACTCGTTTTATGGTGTCCTTGGGACGCCAGGTTGCCGGTTCTTTGATCCGCGCCTTGTCAGTTCGATAACACTGCGCGGGCACGAGATCCTGAAGACCACGCGAGACCTGATAGAAGACCGCGGCTTCAAGGTCATTTATGGAGACACGGATTCGGTTTTTGTCCTGTTGCCAGAGTCGACTGGCGCCGATGGCGCAGACAGTGCGGGTGAAGCACTGATGAGTCACCTGAATCAGTGGTGGCGGGAGCACCTTGCGCGTACACCAGGTATCAAGAGTTGCCTTGAGGTGGAATACGAAACCCATTTTGAGCGTTTCCTGATGCCAACTGTCCGCGGGTCAGAAAAGGGGAGCAAGAAGCGTTACGCGGGGTTAATCAGGCGACAGGGAAAACATGAGCTGGTGTTTAAGGGGCTCGAAACGGTTCGTAGTGACTGGAGCCAACTGGCCCGGGAGTTCCAGCAGGCACTGTATGAGCGAATTTTCCTGGATCAGCCGTTTGAAGACCTGGTGCGAGACACTGTTGATGGCGTGCTGGCGGGCCAGTCCGACCAGAAATTGGTGCTCCGAAAGCGCCTGCGGCGAAAGCTCGAGGACTACCAGAAAAACGTGCCGCCCCATGTCCGGGCCGCCCGAATAGCGGAAGAGCAGCGACGTTCACGGGGGCTTGAAAGCCGCCTGGCCGGCGGCGGTTGGATAGAGTACGTCATGACAGTCAATGGTCCTGAACCATTGGCTTACCTGTCGTCACGGCCGGACTATGATTTTTACATCGAACGCCAGTTGGCACCCATTGCGGATGCCATACTCGCCTTTAGGTCAACGTCCCTGCATGAATTGACGGACCGCCAGCTGGGACTCTTCTAAAACCAGTTTAAACCCAGTTTGAAACCAGGGTTTCAACCGCACCAAACGGGCAGATGCTTCAGTCGCCTGCCAGAATCTCCCTGATCGCTTCCATGGGCAAACGTGCGCCAAAACTGGCAACCAGCGTTGCTGCGGCTCGATTGGCAAACGCCGCTGCCTGCTCAAATGACTGGCCGTTGCTCAGGGCATAGAGAAAAGCGCCTGCGAACATATCACCGGCGCCTGTCGTGTCCAGCGCCTTTGCAGGTTTGCCTGCCACCAGCGTCGTGGTTTTGCCATCGTGCACCAGCGCTCCTTCTTTGCCGCAGGTCATCGCAACCATTGGGCTGATTGAGATGAGTTTCTGCATTGCGCTGGCGCGGTTATCGGTGCCGGTCCAGAGCATCGCTTCTTCCTCGTTGCAGAAAATCAGGTCCACACCGGCATCGGTAAGTTCATCAAACGCGCTCTTGAAGTTCGCCACCATGGCAGGGTCCGACAGGGTTAGCGTGACAAGTGTGCCTGCTTCCTGGGCCATTTTCTGGGCCGATTTTGCTGCCTCGAAAGCGGTGGGCGAAGTGACAAGGTAACCCTCAATGTACAGGTAACGGGAATTGGCGAGTGCAGATTGCCGAAGCTCCGCGATGGACAGTTCCGCGGTGATACCGAGGTGGGTTGTCATGGTACGTTCCGCATCGGGCGTCACCATTGAAATACATTTACCGGTTATGCCCGGCTCACGACCGCTATCAAGATTGGTCTCGACGCCAGCAAGCGCCAGATCATGCATGAAAAAGTCGCCGGTTTCGTCATTGGCAACCTTGCAGCTGTAGAACGACTTGCCACCGAATTGGGCCACGGCAACAACCGTATTTGCTGCCGAACCACCGCCGGCCTGCTTGATGACCTGGTGCTCATGTTCTTCTTCAAGCAGCTTGATCAGACGGATTCGGTCTTCAGCCTCAATCAGGGTCATCATGCCCTTGGGTAGGGCTGCCTCGGCAAGAAAGTGGTCATCGACTTCATACTCGGTGTCTACCAGCGCGTTGCCGACACCATATACGTCATACATTGTCATAGTTGCTCCAGTTGTCAGGTCAGTTTCGAAAAGGCGTTTTCGGCAGCGGTCAGGGTGAGATCGATTTCCGCCTGGCCGTGTGCAGCAGAGACAAAACCGGACTCAAAGGGTGATGGTGCCAGGTAAATGCCCTGGTCCAACATTGCGTGAAAGAAAGTGTTGAAGCGTGCTGAATCAGAGTTCATCACCTGGGAGAAAGTGGATACCGGGGAGGCAGCAGAGAAGAAAAAGCCAAACATGCCGCCGGCGCAGGTGGTCGCAAAAGAAATGTTGTGGTTGTCGGCGATCGCCTGTAAACCGTCCATGAGTGTTTGGGTTGTGTTGCTCAAGGACTCGAAGAAGCCTGGCATATCGACCAGTTCCAGTGTTGCCAGGCCTGCGGTCATGGCAATCGGATTACCGGAAAGTGTGCCCGCTTGATAGACGCCACCTAGCGGCGCCAGCATCTGCATAATCTCCGGTTTACCGCCGAATGCGCCAACAGGCATCCCTCCGCCAATCACCTTGCCGAGCGTGGTGAGGTCAGGCGTAACGTTGTAGAGCGCCTGGGCGCCGCCGCTGGCTACACGAAAGCCGGTCATGACCTCGTCAAAAATCAGTACAGCGCCATGTTGTGTACAGCTTTCCCTTAGTGATTCCAGGAAGCCGGCCACCGGGGGTACCATGCCCATGTTACCGGCAATAGGCTCGACAATAACCGCTGCAATCGTATCGCCAACCTCGCGGAAGAGGTCACGGACCTGGTCCGGGTTGTTAAATTCAAGGGTAATTGTGTGGGCGGCGAGACTCGCTGGAACGCCCAGGGAGTCTGGTTCACCCAGCGTGAGCGCGCCGGATCCGGCTTTGACCAGCAGTGAATCGCTGTGACCGTGGTAACAGCCCTCAAATTTCACAATTTTGTCTCGGCCTGTATAGCCTCGTGCAACACGGATGGCGCTCATCGTGGCTTCGGTACCGGAACTCACCATGCGCATCATCTCCATGGATGGCATCATGGCGCGAACTTTCTCCGCGAGCAGAGACTCCAGTTCTGTGGGGGCACCAAAGCTTAAACCTTCACCTACTGCCTTTATCACCCGCTCAATCACATGGGGGTGCGCGTGGCCGAGCACCATAGGGCCCCAGGAGCCTATGTAGTCAACAAAGCGGCGATTGTCCTCATCAGTAATGTAGGCGCCTTGCCCTTTCTTGAAGAAAATTGGCTGGCCGCCAACCCGTCCAAATGCACGGACTGGTGAGTTGACGCCACCAGGCATCAGGTGCCTCGCCTGTTCAAAAAGTTGCTGAGATCGATTCATTGGCCAATCCGGCTGGTGCTGGGGGTGCGAATTCAATCATCCCTTGAGGCGGGATTCAAATGTCATCGCTGGTAGTAGGACTCAATATCAGCTTTGGTGATGATGCCAACCACAGAGTCGATCATCGGGGCGGATATCCGATTCACGTACAGGGCCTCTACACCTTTGGCGTTAATTGCGTCCAGTGCTTCAGTCAGCGTGGCCTGCAGCAGGATTGAGGTGACGTCTCTGCGGGTGGCGGGGATTCCTCGCAGGTCTATATCGTCGCTGTCGGATTTCTGCAGGTAAATGGCGAGATCTTCGGCGCGAAGAATAAAAGACGGGCCCTTGTCGCCATCGACCAGTAGCCAGACGGGCTTGTCTTTCATGATTGCCCTGGCCTCTTCCCTAGTGACGTTTCTTTTGGTTCGATCGAAAGACCGGTTCATGATACTGGCGACGGAAGCCCGGTTCAGCGCCATGGAAAGCGGGTTTTGCCTGAATTCCAGACCCATGGCTTCCATCCTCATGATAAACACCGAGCGCACGCCGAAGATCTGGCTGGCGGTCAGGTTGGCGATGATGATCACCAGCATGGCGGGCAGGATAATGTTGGGATTATGGGTGAGTTCCATCACAGCCATCAGCGCTGCAAGCGGGGCCTGGAGTACAGCACCCATCATCGCGCCCATGCCCAGCATGACGTAGAACGCTGGTGATGATGCGGTGCCAGGAAACATGATTGAGCCAATCAACCCAAGAATACCGCCGGCAACTGCACCGATAAACAGTGTTGGGCCGATCACCCCCACGGGGACGCCAAGCGCGACCGTCGTTGCGCTCGCAATAATCTTGAAAACACACAGCGTGACCAGCAACGACAGGGTAAGTTCGCCGGCAAATGCCTGGTTTACGGTATCGTATCCCTGCCCCAGTACCTGGGGTACTGCAAGGGCGATGGTTCCGGTGACCGTGCCGGCAAGCAGCATTCGAACCCAGGGCCGTTGCGGCGCGTAGCGGTAGATCATCTGGATCAGCTGGATAAAGACAGCCGCCAGTACGCCAATTGCAACACCCTCGAGTAAAAGAAACGGGATGTCGTAGAGACTATTCATCGAGACCTGCGGCACCGTGAACGCCGTGACACTGCCGTAGACGAGTTGGGCGATGAGTGCGGCGGTGACAGCCGCCAGTATGACCGGGATAAAACCTGCAATTGTGTACTCCATGATGATGACTTCCATGGAGAAAATGACACCAGCGACTGGTGTGTTGAATGAGGCAGAAATTGCGGCAGCGGCCCCACAGCCTGCCAGGATCCTTATGCTGTTGTTGGGTAGCTTCAGGGCCTGGCCCAGCAGGCTGCTCCCTGCCGCACCGAGGTGCACGGCTGGCCCTTCCCGACCGCCGGATTGACCGGTTGCAAGGGCAAGGATGCCACCAATAAACTGGATAGCTGCATTCCTCCAGGGCAGGTGACCCTGGTGCCGGGCCAGTCGCTCTAACACGTGGACAATACCGACACTCCGGCTTTCATCCCTGATGAAAAATTGCAGCACGGCCAGGGCTGCGCCACCAGCCAGCGGTAGCAGGAACAGGTTCAGATAGGGGAGACTCTCAAAATTCTCAAAGTCATCAGCCAGATAAAGCGATAGTGGCAGTTCGATGAGGGCGCGGAAGGCAAGTATGACAAGGCCCGTAACGGCGCCAGAGAGCACGCCTAGAATTGCGAACTGGGGCACGGCGTCAATACTTGCCAATCTGCGCCTGAACCCACGTATCGAAAAGTCCGAAGGTAACTTCCTGACGACCATCATTCGGCTCGTTGCATTAATTCGCCTGCCAGCATATGCCAAGGCCGCCACAATATCGACATTGACCAGTAGTCTGCCAAATCATGATCCTAAGTGGCTTTTCTGCCAATTCTGTTAAACTACGCGGTTCGAGAAGTCGGGCAGCACGGCATGACGGCGGTTAAGGGAAGCAAACAATACCAGATGGTGGTAGTGCCCTACCGGCCCTGGTACAAGGCAGGGATATTCTGTCTGTTTCTTGTTGCGATGGCGGCATTTAGCTGGTTGACGTACGAATACGGCATGCGTGAAGGGATTGCAACCCGTGTAGAAGTGGTCAGGGAGCGAGACGAACTGGGTGCGCGCCTGGCTGAGAGTCTCCGTCGTGTGGACGAGATGCGCCAGGAAGTCGCAGATTTGAAAGTGGGCGGCGAAATCGATTCCAGGGCAACTGAAGAAGTTCGCGAGACAGTTGAAAGCCTGCAAACCGAAATTGCTGAACTCAATGAGGAAATCAGGTTCTACAAAGGGGTCATGTTGCCCAATGTTGAAGAAAAGGGGCTCAGGATTGAGCGCCTTGACCTGCGGTCTTTGGAAGGTCGCCGGTATCGGTTCAGCCTGCTGCTCACTCAGGTGGTGGAGAAGCACGAATACATACAGGGTGGTGTACAGGTTAACCTGGTTGGCATCAGCAGTGGCGCCGAGGCCACTTTGTCACTCGATACGGTGAGTGAGATAAGTAACAACATCAGGTTCAGGTTTAGATATTTTCAGAATATTGATGGTGAGTTGACCTTGCCGGAAGATTTTGAGCCGCGCGCGGTGACAGTTGTTGCCCTGGCCAGTGGCCGGGATGGTCAACGTCAGGAGCGCAGATTTCAGTGGCCGACGGTTGGGGGGTAGCCATGTTTGGAAAAAACAAAAGGTCTGAGGCGGGTATCACGCTGATCGCAGACAACTGTGAACTGACGGGAGATGTCCATTTTAGTGACCAACTCCTGGTGAACGGTGTCATCAAGGGTAATGTTTACGCTCAGGAAGGCTCGAAGGCATTGGTGACAGTCAGCGAGAAGGGGCAAGTTAAAGGCGAGATCCGTGCCCCAAACGTTATCGTAAATGGCACGGTTTATGGCGATATCCACTCTGACAAGCACGTCGAACTTGCTGCCAAGGCAGAAGTCAAAGGCAATGTTTACTACAACTTGATTGAGATGGTGATGGGCAGTCGTGTGGATGGCAACCTGGTGCATGTCAAGGATGGTAAGGCCGTCCCCGCGCGCCCCGCTGTTACCCGGTCAACGGATGCCCAGTCAACGGATACCCGGGCAGCACCGGTAAAACCAGCGGCTGTTGCTGGAAAGGCGGCGGTGCCTTGATGATTTGCTCCTTGATTAGCTGCTAAGGTACCCCATACTGTTTTAAATGATTGTTTTTGAGTAACCCTGGATCATGAGCACTGTTTCAACCTTTACGCCCACCCCACTTGCCTTTTCTGAATCTGCCGCGCAGAAGGCGCGGACACTTATTCTGGAGGAAGAAAACAGCAATCTGAAACTGCGGGTGTTTGTTACCGGCGGTGGCTGTTCAGGGTTCGAATATGGATTTACATTTGATGAAGACCTTGAAGATGACGACACCACCATCGAAAAAGATGGCGTGACGCTGGTTGTTGACGCGTTGTCGTACCAATATCTGGTCGGTGCTGAAATTGATTTCAGGGAAGATCTGCAGGGCTCGCGGTTTGTTGTAACAAACCCTAATGCCTCAACTACTTGTGGCTGCGGTAACTCTTTCTCGATCTGATGCCGAGTTGAACCCCGATCTGGATCTGGATTGAGCGAGTAACCGCGCCCAAGTCCATTCCGGTTCAGCCGCCAGAATCGGGCCTCGATTCTGCCATCGCATAGCCTGTGTTACCGGCAACAGATTCAAGTCGGGCCAGCACGGGCGAGACCGTCTTGCGAAACCTTGCCAATTCAGTTTCGGGTACCGGGTTTGCCTGCGGCAGTTTCACTGTGCGCGGGTTTCGGTGTACGCCGCCGACGAGGAACTCGTAGTGCAGGTGGGGGGCAGTTGCCCAGCCGGTTGCACCCACGTATCCGATGACGTCACCCTGGCGAACCGACTTGCCGGCGCGAACACCATTTGCGAACGCTGACAGGTGAAGGTATTTGGTGGTGTATTGTTCGCCGTGTTGAATAACAATGTATTTGCCAGAGGCATTGTTCTGCCTTGCGATGGTGACTTTGCCGTCACCAGACGCCAGTACCGGTGTACCCTGCTGCGCGGCGTAATCAATGCCGCGATGTGGCATGACCTTGTTGTGAATTGGGTGCAGTCGGCGGAGGTTGAAACTGGAGCTCACATGAGAAAAATGTACCGGATCACGCAGGAAAGCCTTGCGCAGGCTGCCGCCTTCCGGTGTGTAGTAATTCCGTGATCCTTTGCTGTCCGTATACAGAACCGCGTTGTGAGTCTCACCCATATTCACAAACTGGGCCGCAATAATTGCGCCTTCCTTGACTTTCTCACCTTCAACGTAAACGTCTTCAAACATGAGGGAAAAAGAGTCGCCCTGGCGGAGGTCAAGTGCAAAGCTGATGTCCCACTGAAAGATGTGGCTTAGCTGCATGATGATATTGTCTGACAGGCCCGCCTGTTTTCCTGCGTGGTACAGGGAGGGTGCTGAATCAGAGATAGTGGCAGTGGCGTAAGAAATGATGACCTCGGGTTCAACAATTTCCCAGTTGGCCTCAAGTAGGGCGCCGTTTCGGCGGACGACCAGGTTCCGAAGCGCGCTCTCCTGGTATCTAAGCGAGCGAAAGGCGCCGGCAGCATCACTTTCCAGGGCAAGACTTTTACCTGGCATTATCTTTTTGAGGACACTGACTTCTTTGCCGAGGCTCATGATTTCATGCAGTTCACGAGGTGAGAGTCCGGCGCGTTGAAAGAGCTTGGACATGTTGTCACCCGGGCGGACAGCAATCGTTTGCCAGTGGGTCTCGGCTTCAATGAGCGGCGCAGGGGCAAGGTCTGAAATCGGTTCTGCTGCTACTGCGCTTGCAGCGACAACAACCGGTTCGCTAACCGAAAGCGATACCGGAATTGTGGTTACCATCTCGCTCTCAGGTTCGGGTAGCGCAGTAAATGCGACCAGCAGAGCAAGTGCCGTTAACACGGCCACTTTAAGATGTGATTTCGGATAAGCTTGCATCAAGCAGAAACCTGTGCCAAAGAATTATTGTGCTTTATCATGAAGCACGCGTAACTATATAAAATAGTTGCATTTAATGGAAGTGCGGATCACTTTCCCCTGGAGCCATGGCGCGGCATGAGTCCCATCAGCCGCTTGAATTTATCCTGCGATGCTGTAATTTGCGGCGCCAACCGGGCCGGCAAGGTTACATGAGCCCACAGAAAAACGAAACGCCACGCTGTGATAACCCTGCAAGAATTCGATAGGACGACAATTAATGAGTATGAATGTAGATCTGGTCGGGCAGTTGCGCTCCCTGGGACTCATCGCACAGGTGAGCAATGAGAGCGGTCTGGCGGAGCATCTTGCCGGTGGCATGAGGACCGTCTATTGTGGGTTTGACCCCACAGCTGACAGTCTTCACGTCGGAAACCTGGTGCCGCTCCTGGCGCTTCGACGCTTCCAGAACGCGGGCCATAGGCCCATTCTGCTGGTTGGGGGGGCTACCGGCATGATCGGTGATCCTGGTGGGCGGACGGCGGAACGAGAACTGAAGCCGACGGACGTTGTGAAAGCATACGTCGAGAGGATTCGTGTTCAGGCCAGCCGCTTTCTGGATTTCGACAGCAAGGTGAACGGCGCTATTGTCGTTGATAATGCTGAGTGGACCCAGAACCTCACGGTTATCGATTTTCTGCGTGACATCGGCAAACACTTCAGCGTGAACGCCATGATCCAGAAGGAGGCAGTAAAACGCCGGCTGGAGAACGAGGAGTCTGGCATCAGCTATACTGAATTTAGCTATGCGCTGCTGCAGTCGTACGACTTCGTGGTGCTGAATCAAAGGCACGAGTGCACCATCCAGATGGGTGGTAGCGATCAGTGGGGAAACATTACCAGCGGCATGGACCTGATTCGCCGCATGGAAGGCAAGCAGGCCTTCGCCATTACCTACCCACTGATTACCACTGCAGACGGTACCAAACTCGGCAAGAGTATGGGGAACGCGGTTTGGCTTGATCCAGCGCGAACCTCCCCGTACAGCTTCTACCAGTTTTGGCTTAATACATCTGATGCAGATGTCATCCGGTACCTTAAGATTTTTACCTTTTTGGATGCTGAGGCGATTGGGGTTCTGGCAGCGGCGCATGCACAGGATCCCGGTGCACGGGCCGCGCATCGCGCTCTGGCGCGCGAGGTCACGGCACTTGTTCACGGTCAGCAGGGTGTTAATGCGGCCGAGCGTATCAGCGCGGCGCTATTCGAGAACACCCTGAGCACCCTGGAAGCGGCTGACTTTGCACAGCTAGCGCTTGACGGTTTGCCTGCCACTGTTGTCGGTGCAGAATCGGCGGGTTTGCTGGACGTGCTGGTTGAATCGGGCCTTGCCGTGACACCGCGTGGCGAGGTGACGTTGGGACAGGCAAGAAAGCTGGTCACCGATGGCGCAGTTTCTGTCAACGGTGAAAAATTGACTGACCTTGATCAGGTGCTCCGGCGCGATGATGCGTTCTTCGGGCTATATCACGTGTTACGGAAGGGCAAAAAGAACCATCATCTCCTTGTGTTTTCGGACGCCTGAAAATCTCTGGTCGAAGCCGTTGTAAATGCCTCTGCCGTGCGTATAATACCGCCCCTCGCGAGGGTCTGTAGCTCAGGTGGTTAGAGCGCATCCCTGATAAGGATGAGGTCGGTGGTTCGAGTCCACCCAGACCCACCAGAATG
>CAYGNA010000041.1:0-17451 GCA_964351065.1 uncultured Pseudomonadales bacterium | reverse complement strand
GCTGCTGCATTGGTAGAACTGATGATCGACCGGCAGTTTTAGAGTGGCCTTTGCCGGATGAACGACGAGCTAAAAACTGCGAATTAGTAACTGCAAACTAATAACTGCAGATTAATAACTGCAGATTAATAACTGCAGACTAATAACTACGAAGATGAGTTGGCGCATATGACCGTAACCGAAATTG
Organism: uncultured Pseudomonadales bacterium; assembly: GCA_964351065.1. Classification (GTDB taxonomy): domain Bacteria; phylum Pseudomonadota; class Gammaproteobacteria; order Pseudomonadales; family Azotimanducaceae; genus JANQJA01. Next base: position 17,264 of record CAYGNA010000041.1, on the reverse strand, counting down.
AATTTGTCTACACTCGCCACGGTGAACTGGAACTGAAGGCCGTACTCTACACCCACCCCTCAGCTGCAGGGCGTTCCCCTGTCCTTTTGATTGATGTGCATGGTGGAGCCTGGTCATCGGGTCATCGCAAGTCAGGAAAGTATTACGATTCAGCCCTGGCCGCCACCGGGATTGACGTACTGGCAATCGATTTTCGCCACGGCCCTGATTTCAAACATCCTGCTGCCGTCGAAGACATCAGGGCAGCCATCAAGTGGGCGCGGGTCCAATTTGACACGAAGGACACGACCATTGGTCTCGTGGGCTCTTCCAGCGGAGGACATCTTGCGCTTTGTGCAGCCCTCAACCCGGATGATGAGGGCTCGCAGGATAGCTCGGCCGCCGTCGATTTTGTCATTGCACTCTGGCCCGTTTCCAATCCCATCGCGCGATACCAATATGCAACAGCGCGCCTGGGCGAGACAGAAAGCCAGCTAAATGGCTTTACACCTGATCGCCTGGTGACTGGTCACAATGCCTATTTTGTAAACGAGCAGCAGATGTCAGACGCGGCAATCCAGAACATCCTGATGTCCGGACGCCATACTCACCTGCCCGCGGTCATGGTTGTGCAACCAGAACTCGACCAGAATGTACCCGTGATGATGAGCCAGACCCTGGTGGGCGCCCTCAGGCTGGCCGGTGGTGATGTCAGCTACCACCTGTATCCGGGTGTCGGCCACGGCTTCGCCCATGTCCCGGGTGAGCAAACTGATTGTTGTATTGCCGACATGATCAACTATATCCAGCGACAGGTAACCCCAACCCTTGCTTGACCGGTTACAACAAATTGCAGTGAAACTGGCCTTTCTGAAGCCACTTTTTGTCGTGCTTACAGCAGGGTCTATCCTCGTGCTCGGCTGGGCAATATTTGTGTCTGCGGAAACTGACCTCTACCTGATACCGTCCGCAATTGTCCTGCTGTGGGGCATTGTCGGGTTTAACGCGCTCACGCTGCTGCCATCCGTACCACCGGCAGCGCCGCCCGACGCGGGCTTTTCAAGCGACTTCGCATCAACCTGGTCAGGGGCCTTTTCTACCTGCTTGCATTGGCACTACTGCTGCTCACCATTGGCGGCATGAACATGACGCTGAAGTTGCTGGGAATCTGGAGTGAGCTGTAAAAATTCTGGTATCATCACGACCGCAAAGAGCCTTGTGCCCATTGCAGAAAAAGTTTGGGCCTATAGCTCAGTTGGTTAGAGCAGGAGACTCATAATCTCTTGGTCCCAGGTTCAAGTCCTGGTGGGCCCACCAAGTTCGAGTTAAAAAAAAGCCGGTGTAATTACCGGCTTTTTTGTTTTCAGGTTAACGACTGGATCAGGATGTTTCATCCAGGAAGCTGCGGAGGTGATCCGAACGCGTTGGATGACGCAGTTTGCGGAGCGCTTTGGCTTCAATCTGGCGGATTCGCTCTCGCGTGACGTCAAACTGTTTGCCTACTTCTTCCAGCGTGTGGTCGGTATTCATGTCGATGCCGAAACGCATGCGCAGCACCTTGGCTTCGCGGGCAGTCAGACCGGAAAGAACGCCACGAGTTGCCTCGCGTAAACCTTCATCGGTGGCCGTATCAATAGGTGAACCAACGGACGCGCCTTCGCTCAGGTTGTTGTCTGAATCCAGGAAATCACCGAGATGCGAATCTTCGTCGTCGCCAATTGGTGTCTCCATGGAGATTGGCTCCTTGGCAATTTTGAGTACCCGACGAACTTTTTCTTCCGGCATTTCCATACGAACACCGAGTTCTTCCGGTGTTGGCTCTCGGCCCATCTCCTGCAGCATCTGGCGCGATATGCGAGACAGCTTGTTGATAGTTTCGATCATGTGAACCGGAATACGGATCGTTCGAGCCTGGTCTGCGATGGAGCGGGTAATCGCCTGGCGGATCCACCAGGTTGCATAGGTTGAAAACTTGTAGCCACGCCGGTATTCAAACTTGTCTACCGCCTTCATGAGGCCAATATTCCCTTCCTGGATCAGGTCGAGGAACTGCAGGCCACGATTGGTATATTTCTTGGCAATCGAAATCACGAGGCGAAGGTTTGCTTCCACCATGTCTTTCTTGGCCCGGCGCGCTTTCGCTTCGCCAATCGACATACGGCGGTTGATGTCCTTGATTTCCGTGACCGACAGGCCACTATCCTGAGCAGCCGACTTGATGCGTTTCTGGGCGCGGGTAATCTCGTCTTCAAAGTTCTTGAGCTTGTCGTGGCCGGCTTTGATCTGCTTCGGCACCCACTTCAAGTCGTCTTCTTTACCGGTGAACTTCTCGAGGAAAGTCTTGCGCGGCATTTTCGCCTTGCGTACCGCGGTGTTCATGATGTGACGCTCCTGGCGCCGGATCTGCGAGTGAGGCTCTCGCGCGAGTTCCACAACCGCGTCGAAGTGCTTGGGTACGAGCTTGAAGAACTGGAAATGATCGCCCAGAGAATCCAGTTCTTTCGCGACCTGCGGGGTACCCCGGCCATACTTCTTTATGGCGCGTTCCGTCTTCTTCAATTGTTTGCGAAGTGCGTCGAACCGCTGGGCCGCCAGTTCAGGATCGGGGCCTTTATCCTCTTCTTCAGCATCTTCGTCATCTGAATCATCGTTGCTGGCATCACCAGGCACAACCTGGGCAGCAGGTGGTACATCTTCGGCCGGGTCGAGGAAACCAATAAGTATGTCGGAGAGTTTGCCTTCTTCCGTCTGGGATGCATCATATTCAGCGAGAATAGTCTCAACCGCACCAGGAAAATGAGCCAGTGCGTGCAGGACGTCTCGAATGCCTTCTTCAATCCGCTTGGCTATAACAATCTCACCCTCACGAGTCAGCAGTTCAACCGTGCCCATTTCCCGCATGTACATTCGCACCGGGTCCGTGGTTCGGCCTGCTTCATTCTCCACAGCAACCAGGACAGCCGCTGCTTCCTCGGCAGCAAGTTCGTCCGTGGAATCGGCTTCCTGCATCAGATCATCACTCTCGGGCGCTGTTTCATGAACAGCAATACCCATGTCGTTGATCATGCTGATGATGTCTTCGATCTGCTCCGGATCAGATATTTCATCGGGGAGGTGATCATTGACTTCGGCATAAGTCAGGTAACCTTGTTCTCGACCACGGCTAATAAGATCTTTTAACCGTGACTGCTGCTGTGCTAATCCGCTCGTCATAGGGTCCCTTTGAAATAAGTTGGTGTGAGAAGAACAGGGCCGGCCATTATAGCGAGTGGCATTTCATCATTCCACTTCAAGTTACTGATTTGCGGTGGATAATTGCCCTTAGATAATGTAAGAAATGTGGAGATCAGCGGCGGCGCGCACCACTTCTGGTCAGCTCGCGTAACTTCTCACGTTCGTCTTTGGACAACTCTCCAAACGGCTTTGAGATCAGCGATTTTCTAAGCTCTTGAATTGATTCAGATTCCAATCGTCGAATCAGCGCATTCACGATACCAGCAAATTCCGTGGGGAGACTCTCAACCGCAAGCAGTGGTTCCGCCTCTGCAAGTCGCCGCAACCGGCCAAAAGACTCGCTCTCCTGAAAGCTTGCCAGCAACACCGCCGGCGACAGGCGATTGTCTTCATCAATGGCTCGAATAACCCGCAACAACAATGCCGTATCAGGCGCCTCGCCCAGTTTTTCATACACACTATCGTCGAACTGAGCGGCAAGGTCAGGATTACGAAACAGCATAGAAATAGCGGTGTTCACCAGTTCTTCACTGGACTTGTCAATCCGTCGAACTGGCTCAGGAACCGGTCGCGAAGTCCACTCAGGCGCTGGCGCCGTCGGTGGCGACACTGATTTTGGCTTGTAGGCCGCCTGCAGGCGCTCCGCGTCCAATCCGGTCAAACCTGACAGCCGGTCTATCATGAGTTGCCGGAACACACCTTCTGGCATCGTTTGAATCAGCGGCATGGCAACACTGGCGAGGGTCGCTTTGCCGTCCAGGGACTCGATATCCAGATCAGCAGACAGATGCTCAAAGAACACTTCTGGCAGATGAGGCGCCAGCGCAAGCCGTTCTTCAAACTTCTCCTGTCCTTCCTCCCGAATCAGGGAATCTGGATCCTCACCGTCCGGCAGGAACAGAAACCGGGCACTGCGGCCATCACGCATAAAGGGCAGCGCAACCAGCAGCGCTTTCCACGCCGCATTGCGACCAGCATTATCACCATCGAAACTGAACACGAGTCGGGACACCATCCGAAAGAGCCTGTCAATGTGTTCGGTGGTGGTCGCCGTGCCCAGCGTGGCGACACAATAGTTTACGCCGTGTTGCGCCAGGGCCACCACATCCATGTACCCCTCAACAATCATGACCTCTTCGAGGCGCCGTACCCGCTGCCTTGCTTCATAGAGCCCGTAAAGCTCTCGCCCCTTATGAAACACCGGGGTTTCGGGTGAATTCAAATACTTGGGTTTACCATCGCCAATAATCCGTCCACCAAAGGCAATGGTTCTGCCACGCAGGTCGCGGATTGGAAACATGATGCGATCCCGAAAGCGATCGTAGGTTTTTTCTTCCTCGGGATTATCAATGACCATGCCGGATTCAATCAGCAGTTCACGCTCAAGATTGCTTTTAGCCAGCGCCTTATAAAGATTGTCCCAGCCAGGTGGTGCGTAGCCGATGCCATAGTCACGCGCAATCTCACCTGACAAACCACGCCCTTTAAGGTAAGCGATCGCTCGCTCTCGCGTATCACTCTGCCGAATCTGGTCTTTGAAAAAATCAGTTGCCTGCGACAGTACTTCAAAGATGGATTTGCGCCGTTCGGTTTGGGCCGGGGCCTCTGTACGGCGCTCCTGGGGAATTTCCATACCCGCACGTGACGCCAGATGCTCGACGGCAGCAAGAAATTCCATGCGATCAAACTCCATCAGGAACTTCAGTGCGTTACCACTCGCCTGGCAGCCGAAGCAGTAGTAGAACTGCTTGTCCTGGCTGACGCTGAAAGAAGGAGACTTTTCGTTATGGAACGGACAGAGCCCAGTGTAGTTGTTGCCCTGTTTCTTGAGATTGACACGCGGCTGGACGATCTCAACGATGTCGACCCGGGACAACACATCGTCAATAAAATCTTGCGGAATCAACGTCTCGTGACGCTCGGAAAAAACGGGCTAAGAGAATGGCACCCCGCCACTGCAAAGGCAAGGCTCGACTTAGGTCAGCTTTGATTTCACCAGGGCGCTCACCTGGCCCATGTCCGCTCTGCCCTGGATCTGCGGACGCAGTATTGCCATGACTCCGCCCATGTCCTGCATTGAAACTGCGCCAGATGTGGTAACCGCACTCTCAACCAGTTCTGCCAGTTCTTCTGCAGACAGTGCCGCGGGCAGAAACTCATCAATCACCGCCAGTTCAAAAGCTTCCTGATCGGCAAGGTCCTGCCGACCGGCGTTTTCGTACTGGGAAAGGGAGTCCTTACGCTGCTTGGTCATCTTGTCCAGGATGACGAGCGCACGGGCATCATCTACCTCTATCCGCTCATCTACCTCAACACGTTTGAATTCGGCAGTAATACCGCGCAGTGCGCCAAGACGCTGCTTTTCACGTGCGCGCATGGCGTCTTTCACAGCCTCAAGCACGCGATCTTTAATTCCGGTAGTCATGACACTCCAGTCAAAGCCGCTGGGTGGCGGCTTCTCTCATGCAGACTTATAAGGGTTACAGGTCAAAAAAACCTGCCAGGGCGCCAGTTCTAGTAGAGGCGCTCCATGCGGCGCGATTCTCTCTGAACCTTCTTGGCATGGCGCTTAACAGCCGCAGCAGCTTTGCGCTTGCGTACAGCGGTGGGCTTTTCGTAGAACTCGCGACGACGAACTTCCGCCAGTATTCCGGCTTTTTCGCAGGACCGCTTGAAACGCCGCAGCGCTACGTCAAACGGTTCGTTTTCTTTTACTTTCACGTTGGGCATACAAATCCTTGATTTTGCGCCGATCCTCTGAGGGCGAGCATTCTAGCCGCATCAACATCCAATTGCAAAGCGCTTATATCACCGGTTATCCGGGATTTTCTTCACCACAATCAGTAACATACTGCACCTTTACAGCGAGACAGAACAAGAGCCGTGCGCGTACTGGGTATTGAGACCTCCTGCGATGAGACTGGCGTTGCCATCTACGACAGCGCGGAGGGTATTGTTGCTGACCTTCTCTTCAGCCAGGTCAGGCTACATGCGGCCTACGGGGGGGTCGTACCGGAACTTGCGTCCCGCGACCATATTCGCAAGACGCTGCCAATGATAGAGCAGGCCATGAGTGAGAGTGGCACTACCCGGCAGAACCTCACCGCTATTGCCTATACTGCAGGCCCTGGACTGGTGGGCGCCCTCATGGTTGGCGCCAGCATCGCAAAATCCCTGGCACTCGCCTGGCAGATTCCCGCAATCGGCATTCACCACATGGAAGGGCACCTGCTTGCTCCAATGCTTGAGGCCGACAAGCCGTCATACCCGTTTGTTGCGCTCCTGGTATCAGGTGGCCACACCCAATTGCTGGCCTGTGAAGGGCTGGGTCAGTATCGCCTGCTCGGCGAGTCTGTCGATGATGCGGCGGGCGAAGCATTCGACAAAGTGGCTAAGATGCTGGGGCTGGGATATCCCGGGGGACCTGAAGTTGCCAGGCTCGCCGAAAATGGAACCAGGGGTCGCTACAAATTTCCTCGTCCGATGACCGACAGACCCGGATTCGACTTCAGTTTTTCCGGCCTGAAGACTTTCACGATGAATACCCTACGCGATCTTGGCAATGCCAGCTCGCAAGACAAGGCAGATGTTGCCCTTGCCTTCCAGGACGCGGTGGTCGATACCATCCGCATTAAATGCGGCCGGGCCCTTAAAGAGACAGGCCAGAGAAATCTGATTGTTGCCGGCGGCGTCAGTGCCAACGTCGAACTGAGATCAGCCCTCGACAAACTGGCAACCAAAACTGGCTGCCGGGTATTTTATCCCGGCCTGAAGTTCTGTACCGATAACGGTGCAATGATTGCCTATGCCGGTTACGAACGCCTGCTTGCGGGACACACCGAGAACCCTGGCATCAACGTCAGACCGCGCTGGCCAATCACACAAATCGATGGATAAGATCCTTATCGAAGGCATTGAAGCCAGGGCTGTTATTGGCGTCCACCCGTGGGAGCGGAAAATTCGCCAGCGACTTGTGATCGATCTTGAACTGCACGCTGGCCTCTCGACGCCCGGACGCAGTGATGACATCGCTGACACCATCAGCTATGGCGACATTGCTCGCCTTGTTACCATTTTTGTGGAAGACAGCAGCTTTTTCCTCATCGAAGCACTTGCCGAAGCGTTGTCTGCCGAGATCCTTCGAGAAGCGCGGATCGATGGCCTCACTATCAAGGTCAGCAAGCCAGGCGCTGTTAAAAATGCCGCGAACATTGCCGTGGTACTAGAGCGAACGCGCACGTGAGCCACGTTGTCTACCTTGGCATCGGCAGCAATATAGAACCAGAAAAGCACGTCGCCACTGGCCTGGACGAATTGTCGGCCCGGTTCGACCTGTTTACCATCTCCAGTGTCTACCACAGCGAAGCCGTTGGTTTTGACGGTGAACCGTTTTTGAACCTGGTTACAGGAATGCTTGTCACTGGCGGCGTCCGCGAACTACACGAGCAGCTCAGGGAGATCGAATATGCCTTTGGTCGCGCGCAAAACTGCAGCAAACACTCTTCGCGAACACTGGACATTGACATACTGACGTTTGATGAACTGTGTGGCGATCACGCCGGCGTTAAACTGCCACGTGACGAAATTACGCTTAATGCGTTTGTACTCGCGCCTTTTGCCGAGATTGCGCCGGGGCTGGTGCTACCAGGTAGCACCGCATCCCTGGAGGAGCTTTGGCGGTGTTACAACGTAGCGGACCAACCCATCCGCAAAATCGCTTTTCGCTGGCATGAGCAAACCGTGCCATGCCGGATAATTCCCTAGTCATCAGCCCCGGCTGAATCTCCAGTCGCCAATACCCTGGAATAAGCAGGTCCTGTACCCTGCGCAAAATCAGGCGCTATTGGTTTGAGACCAAGGTTTACCCGGTAAAGCGGAATTTCGCTAAAGCGACCTTCACCGGACCTGAGTTTCACAATCAGGTAGATGTTGCCACTGTCATCCCGAGCAAACTGTTGATCCTCGGGCAGCAGGATACCCTGTGGGTTCTCGTCATAGTTCTTGAGATCCTGGAACACAGTCTCATCCACTTCAGCAACTTCTTCCTCATCATCACGCTGCGCTGCTGCAGTTGATCGCGAACTGGATGCCGCGCCTGTTTCACCGGCACTGGCGTTAGCACTGGTAGAACCACTAATACTCGTATTGAAACTACTCTGCGTTGCATCGGTGAAGACATTGCCGCTGAGGTCAATCGAGCTACCCAGATTCAGGACGTCACCGTCGGATGCAAACAGATTGCTCAGTGTATCGAAGCTGGAACCAGGGATTGATTGCAGCAGCGCAGAGCTGCCAATGTCATCCGAGAAGAACTGGCCCTGTTCAAGACCATAGAAAATCCCTCCGTTGACAGCACGTTGCACAAAGTTCTGATCTGCTGACTGACTCCCCACGTTTGCGACGGGAGCCACAAAAACAATATTGCCGCTGCTGCTCAAAATATCCTGGAACTGATCACCCTGGCCAAATGCGATTGCATCGTTCACCCTGGAGAAGGTCGGGATACCGGCTTCAGTACTGGCCTGGTTGATGATGAGAGTGACGTCAGAACCTGCCTGGACGGACGCGATGGCGATACCGGACTCTGCGCCTAATGTAACCTTGCCAGCCTGGGTGTCCGTGGCTCGAATAAAGGTATCTTTGGCCTGCAGAATCTTGCCTTGGCCACTGACGGCAGAGAACGCAAGGGCAGAACTCACATCCGCATTAAAGAGAATATCTCCCGCAGCGTTCACAATGGTTGCCTTACCGGCATTCGCGTTGAGCGCTGCAGATCCACCGAGCGTCCCGAGGGCTATTTGACCCGCAGCACCAATCCTGACATCGATAGCAGCATCAATTGTACCTGCAGAATCCAGCGTTCCCGTCTCACTCGTCAAGCTGATACTCCCCGAGCCCGAGCTTGTGTTGCTGCCAAGCAGGATTCCTTCTCGCGTCTTGACGCTAAGTCCGGTGCTACCGGTCAGTGACGATACGGCATTTAATCCACCAGCAGTCGATGTCAGAGTCGCCAGCCCGTTTCTGGCAATAAGAGGACCCGATGCTTCTATCGACCCGACTGCAGTGATGGTCAGGTTGTCCGTAGCATCAACACCAGCCACAGAAATCGCACCAGTGTTGGAAATCAGGCTAGTCGAACCACCAGCAAATACATCACGTTGCAGGGTGAGCGTACCTTCTGCAGACAAGTTCACGTCCCCAAACTCGTCACGAATCTCACCGCTGCCGACCAGGTTTCCTGAGCTGGTGACGTCAATCGTATTGCCAGCTGTAAATATGTCATCCAGCAGGACATTCGCGGCGCTGACGATGGTTAGCGCGCTGATCTGGCTGGATTCGACCAGGTTACCAAGGTCAACTTCTCCATTACCCGCTGTCAACGTCAATGAGCTGGCAACCGCGCTGTCCTGTGCCCGAATCTCACCCCCGGCATCACCGTCACTGACGAGTCGAATATCTGCGCCCCCGTTTGCGCCACCTCTTGTGCTGTCCATGGAGACACTGCCAACCAGGCTGATGGAGCCTGAAGCAGGCAACGCATTACCACTGCTATCAACACCGTTAATTGAAATGGAACCACCGACATCCGAGCCTGCGGTCGCGAGTGCAACGTTGCCACCTTCAATACCCAGGCTCACCAGCGGCGAATTGATCAGTATTGTGCCATTCAGATTGGTCGGATTACCGGCAATAAGCCGGGGAGTGATACTGGATCTGATGTCGACGCTACTGGCAGGTAGTGCGCTGGTAACAATCGTCAAACTACCAACCTGATTTTCAGAACCCGCCGCGAAAATGACATTGTCAGCTGAAACTGTAGCCTGCTGATCGACCCGGATGACACTGCTGCCCGCGCCCAGCGTAACCAGACCATCTGCTGCAAGGGTCAACGTGTTGGCAGTAATGTTGGTTAACGTGGCACCACCCAGAAGATTCAGTGTTATCCCTGTGCCATCAAGCGATAGTGTGTTGAACGCGTTGCTGGCCCCATCCAACACAATGCTGCGCCCTTCACCAGTTACATTCAGCGCGGCATCTCCCAACACGCTGATAACCGCACCCGGATCGTCTGCGATACTGCCGACCGCAGTAAGCGCCAAACTGTCGCTCACCGAGAGTCCAGCAATTCGCATAGTGCCAGACTCACTGACCGTCGCACTGGCTGAAGTCAAATTGAACGCGCCGACATCGATCTCGCTACCCGCATCAACGCCAAGCATGATTGCGTTTGTTGCAGTCAACTTTGCTGTTCCAGTAACTGCAAAACCCGGGCCTGTATTTGAGATGTCACCTTCTGCAAACAGCGTCAGGGAACCAACATCAACAGACTGCAACTCAATCGAATCCGTTTCACGAATACTGACCTGACTTCCTTCCAGGGTAAGCGGACCAAAGCTGGCCTGCTGAGGTGCCAGCAGATCAATAATGCCGGTTACATCACCTACGGTCAGGCTGGTCAACCCGTTTACGACGATAATCCCATTGGCACTACCCTGAATGTCGCCGGCCCTTGATTTAACACTGAGGGTTTCTGCAGTAATCGTTCCTAACAGAACATCACCAGTTTGGACAATACTGAGGTCCTGGCCGCTCAGGCTAACCGAACCAAATTGAACCGCGTCATTTTCATTATTTGAGTCTGCGCCCAGACTAAGATCGCCTGCCGATGCCAGATCTGCATTCCCCGTTACTGAAATTTTTCCTTCGGTACTATCAGTCACGGCACCGAGTGAAGAAAGTTGTAATGTTGTCGCGGTGATGTCTTCCAGACTTGTTGCAAAACTGTTTTTAATGCGCACATCAGTACCATTGGCTGACACGCGGTTTAAGCGGTTTGCGTTATTCTGTATGTCGATTGCTGCAAGTCCCTCGTTCGCAACCAGCGTGACGAGGCCACTGACATCAACCACGTCTGTGCCAATTATTTCACCGGCTGAACTGATCGTTAACGTGCCAGCCTTAATGGCACCCAGCATGGTAGAACTCGCTTCAGTGAGCGCCACAGTGGCCCCCTCCAAAGCAACTGTAGCAAAATTGTTTTCTGCCCCGTCCAGCGTTATGTTGCTCTGGCCATTGCGGGCTGACATCTCAAGCAGGCCAGAGACAGACATCACTGAAACAAGGTTTTGTGTGATAGCACCGGCGGAACCCAGAGTCAGGGAAGCGACGCTAACATTACCAACATCGATTTCTTCATCATTCTCGAGCAGACTGACGGCCTCGCCGGTGAGGTTAACAGTACCCAGTTCGACCTTGTCTCCCACCCTGGTGCCCAGCGAAATATCTCCGGACGCGATAAGTGTTAATTCTTCCGATACGGAAATTTCAGCTTCATCCAGGTTGGTGATGTTGCCCGCCGTCTCCAGTTGGAGAATACCCACATCAACCTGCCAGAGCGTAATGTCATTCGCCTGGACTACAACCACATTGAGGTCACCGCCCTGCCCCTGTCCTTCCAGCGCCAGGGTCGCGATTCTGTTGCTGTCACCTGTTAACGTGACTGTGTCCGTGGCCGCAAGGCTGGCGAGACCTGTGACATCAATCGACGAATCTATCGCCTGATCTATATTTGCCGCACTGAGAGTGAGCGTATCTACATCGACGTTACCCAGTGAAAGCGTCGCAGCTTCCGAGACTGATGCGTCGCGCGCTTCAAGGTTCACCCGCCCAAAAACATTACTCACGGCGTTCAATTCAATGAAACCAGCGCCCGCACCAGCAACAAATGATGCTGCACCGGATACAGCTACTGTCTCTCCTGTGACAAGTGACTGGGTGATGTTCTGCCCACTGGTTAGTGACAGCGTACCTGCAGTTGCGCCTCCCAGATTTATACTGTCGACATCAACCAGACTAATCCCGGATCCCGTCAACACAACTGTGCTGAAGTTATTGTCAGGATCCAGCAGCGTTATCGCAGCGCTGCCGGCTGCTGCAGTTAGACGGGTGGTACCAGTGATGGAGAAGACACTGCTATCGCCCTGGGTAATGGCGCCGTTCGCCGAATAGTCCAGCGCATTGAGTTGTAGATTCAGGAGCGTGGCTGCGTCTGATTCGCGAACCACCGCCGAGTTTGCCTGCATTGAAAGCGAACCAAACCTGATGTTATTACCACTGTCGTCCGCACCCAGACTGATGGCCAATTGCGCCGTAAGATCTGCAGCCCCACCAACAACAATAATACTTTGGTTCTTGTCCCTGATGCCGCGTTCGGATATCAAGGTCAGTTGATCCGTCGTAACACGGTTCAGAATCATCTCATTGATAGACGAAACGGTGACTGCCGTGCCAAACAGATCAAGCTCTCCAAACGAATTATCAATTTCGTCCAGCACGATGGTGGCTGGGGACGAAAACACAGTTTTGCCTGTTGTAACGATCACGTCATTGTCGGTAATCTGGCCACCCGATATCAGGCTGAACGCGCTGGCATTAACGCCCGCAAGGATCGATGCTGTCTCATCGGTGAGGGATACCGCACCGGCCTGAACAATCTCGATTGACCCGAAAGAGTTTCGGCTATTCGCAAGCGTAATCCCATTGGCGCCTGCGTTCAGCTGCACCGCACCGCTTACATTGAGCGTGGCCCCACCGGTCTCACTGATAGCACCGGCAGAGGTGAGTGTCAGGCTCACCGCGTTGACATTGGTGAGCACCGTATTATCACCTTCAGTAAATCTGACGTTGTTACCAGAAAGATCTATGCTGCCAAAACTGACATCGTCGTTTTCCCGGTCTCCAAGGGTGACGTCAGCGGCTGCGGAAATCCTGCCATCACCAACGTTTAGCTCTACACCAGCTGCGTCCGTGACGGCACCACCGCTGGTTAGCGAGAAGCTTGTAGGAGCCACAACACGGCTAAGCTCCGAAGCCTCGGACTCAACCACGGTAACACTGTCACCGAGCAGTGTCAGGGGACCAAAACGGTTTGTGACATTGGTGAGCGATACATCGCCGCCACCTGATTCAAACCGTGCATCTCCGGTGACAAGAATTGGTCCTTCGGAAGTGATGTTGTCTGTTGAATCGATCGTGGCTTCGAGCGCGGTTAGCGCCAGGATTGTTGTACTGTCGACTTCACTTAGCCTGACGTTAGACCCACTCACGTTGATCGATCCAAAGCTGTTGGAGCTACCATTCAGGTTGATATCAGCGCTACCACTGTCAAAGGTCGCAACACCCGTGACCAGCAAACTGCCATCTGTGTTTTGGGTGATGTTACCGCCCGAAGTCAGCGTAAAAGTATTTGCAGTCAGCCCCTCGAGCCTGGTCGCACCTGCTTCTGTAACACTGACCAAATCGCCGGTAAGTTCCAATGAGCTAAAATTGTTTGCTGTTCCATTAAGCACGATGTCATTGATGCCGCTATCGATAGATAGCAAACCCGTAATGCTGATCTCAGAATCGATGGCCTGGGTGACATTGCCGCTACTCGACAGGGAAAGGCTGCCAACTGAAACAACACCAAGCACGGAATTGCTATTTTCTACAATCTCGACGGCACCACCTTCAAGATTAATCACTCCAAAAGCGTTTGCTGCAGAATCCAGCACAATCGTTCGTGTACCAGCGTCAATATCGATTAACCCGGAGACACTAATGGTTCCCTGATCTGTCACCTCACCGCTGGCCCTTGCAACAAAACTCGCCGCGGTAACTTGCGCAAGCGTCATCGCATCACGCTCGGCGACGCTGACTGAACCACCAACCAGGCTAAGGCTCCCGAAAGCATTACTGGAACCAGAAAGATCAATATCCCCTGTACCGCCACTCGCAGCAAACGCAGCATTATTGGCAACCGTGAGATTCGCGTTTGGCGCGCTGCTAACAGGACCAGTCGTCGCGAATGCTACTGACGCTGCGGAGAGTCCGGTAATGACCAGACCTGCTGCGCCTTCTTCCGTCACCAGGACATCATCTGCCGTGAGCGCCAGCGAAGTTAAAACAATCGAGTCGCCAAGTTCATCTCCAAGAGTGACATCTCCACCTGCATCGATGACGGCTGACTGACTCACAGAAATTGTTGCGTCGGCACCGTCTGTGACGTTGCCCGCCGAATCAAGCAAAAACGTTCTTGCGCTGAGCGAATCTATCCGTGAATCATCTGCTTCCGTAACGGTAACTGCACCCAACGGGCTGCTAAGACTAAGACTGCCAAACGCGTTGCCGGCGTTATTCAGTGTGATGCCACCGCCGGTGCCGCCCGCACTGAAGCTGGCTAATCCGCCAACATTCAGGTCCCCGCTATCGATGATCGTGCCAGCAACAGCTGTAAGGATCATGTTACCGCCAACGTTGCCCTCGACCCGGATAGCCCGTGAATTCACAATGGTAACGTTGTCATCCACTGCAAGAGTAATGTCCCCAACTGCATCGAGCGTGTTTGCAACCACCGAGCCTTTTACTGTAAGCGCGAGATCTCCGCCTACTGAGCCAGCTAACAGCAGAGACTGGTTATTGTTAAGTGACGCATCATCAGCGATGCCCAGCGTAACAAGACCAGAGGCCACCAACGAGTCAAGGGTCAGGTCGTCTGCACTCACACCCAGAGCCCCAGTTGCCGTCAGGGTTGTGCCAGTTGTCTGCGTAACAGCGCCAGACGCAGCAATGGTTAGTGGGCCTGAACTTGTCAGGTTATCCAGCGCAAAGTTCGTACCCTTCAAACTTGCAGATGAAACACTCACGGAATCATTGAAGAAGGTGTTGCCAGTAGCTGCATTGGTCTGGGTCAATGAACCAGATATATCAATCTCACCGAAACTGATAGCACCAGAATTTGTCACGACAAGGTCCGAGAGTCCTGCAGCATCGTCGGCTGAATTGGCGCCAAAGACATCGCCAAAACTGACGACGCCATTGCCCGCATCAACAGTCAGCGTCTCGTTCCCAGCGCCGCCAGTGCCACTTGTGGTACCACCGATTGTGACATCTCCGTTTTGTGAACCGAGCGTCACATCGATGTTTTCAGCCAGCGTCAGGTTGCCATTAATCAGGATATCAGCGTTGGTTGTGTGCACATTCGCGGCCAGCACCGCACTGCCGCTCAAGCCGATGCCACTGGGCGCAACAATGTTATTGCCAGAGAAAAGCGTAAAGGGTTGACTGTTAGTAACCTGCAACCTCCCGCTAAGTGCCATTCCCTGCCGAACGTTCATCGTGCCACCAGACAACGTTACGTTGTTGAGTGTGACGGTGCCCAGAAAATCAATTGAGCCTGCTCCACTGTTAATGACGAGGTTCTCTGAGCCCAGATCACCTGTCGCGAGGGTGACACCACGAACTGCGCCAGTGATAGACACAGAACCACCACCCGTCGTGAGAGTTGCGGTACCACCGTCGGCCACCAGCAGAGACTGAAGTTCCAGGTCAGAGCCAGCAGTGACAATAGCGCCATTGACGGTAGTTTCAGTTGCAACTGTGACCCCACCGGTAAACTCAATAGAGTCACTTGCCGAGTTGCCAAACTGCAGCGGGCCAGTATTCAGGAAACTGGTAAAATTGGCGATGCTATTGTCATTACCCAGGAAGGCAACGCCAAAATCATTACTAAATGTCGTCAACGTCAGCAGGTTGGTCGACCCGGTAAACGTCACGGTATTTCCGCCAGTGCCAGCATCAATTTCCAACGAGGAGTTTTGACCATCGACAGCACCAAAGGTGATATTTGCACCCGTTGTCACACCGTTGTTACTAACAACACTTGAAGTACCGTTACCAAGATCCACATTGCCTAACGCAAGCAAAGCACCATTCGAAGACAGTTGACCAAGCAGATTGGTTGTACCTATTCCCGCATTGGTCAGCCCACCGAGAAATCTCAGTTGATCTCCCGCCTCGTTGCCTAGCACTATTCCGCCCGTATTATTGAATACTACGTTGCTATCAACAGTTGTGATTCCCCCTGTAAAGGAGATGCCGTATCCCTGGCCAACCGTCGTGAGGTCAAATAGATGCGCGTTATCCTGGAAAGATACATCCTGCCCTGAAGTCGTGTTGTTCACAGTAACGTCAACTAACTGGGTGCCGCCTACCTGCCCCTGGAACGTGACCCCTGCACTGTCTTCAATAACCAGTGCAACACCGTCGACAGCACCTGAAATGGTAACGGCGCCTGTGTCAATCGCCAGTGTACTTGCGCCAGCACTGGCAATAGATTCAATAATCAGATTGGCGTTGCTGGTCTCAATGCGCGATGCACCGGCCACATCAATAACACCCAGGTTCAGCAAGTCATTGGTTGTTGCAACGCGGCCAAACAGGGTGATTGCCGAGACGTTCGCGGTGGCGCCGCCATTAAACAGGATCTGGTCGGTTGCAGCATTACCAAACGTCAGGCCGCCAAGATTGGCAAATACCAGCGTGTTGGAAATACTTGTCGATGGCCCTGTGAATGACAGACTGTAGGGGGCCGAATTAGTGGTCAACGTGGTGATCGTTGCGTTATCGAGAAAAGCAATCTCACCAACGGTTCCGACAAGGTTTACGGACGCGGCAGTGACAGCACCCGTAAAGGTTGTTCCACCTGATTCTGTCAGCGTGAGAGTACCAATATCAGTTCCTACCACTTCGGCAATGGTGACAGGTCCCGTGGTATTGAGCGTCAGGTTTGATCCTGCTCCACCGATAACGCCTGAAACCGCATCAAGATTAATCGTATTGGCAACACCACTGCCCACCGTTAGCGTCAAACCATTTGCGATGATGAGGTCACCAACGTCGATAACACCAGCCCCAGTACCGCCGATCGATGCATCCGTCGTAATGTTGACTGGCGTATCAGCATCGCCGAGTTGGATACCCGATGCGCTGGTTGTTGTAAGCGCGCCACCTAGCCTGATGTTCGCTGGCGTGGTGGCGACAAGGCCATCGGTGAATACAATGGAGTCTCCTGCAGCATTGCCCAGTGTCACCAGGCCAAGGTTATTCAAGGTTGTCGCCGTCGATAGTGTCGAACTTGAACCCGTGAACGCGAGACTATAGTTGTTGGCAGTTGTGATCAGCGTGGTTGCTGTCACATCACCCTGGAACGCAACCGTCTGGCCGTTCTCTGT
>CAYGNA010000040.1:14306-18002 GCA_964351065.1 uncultured Pseudomonadales bacterium | reverse complement strand
GTGCGGAGCGCTGATCCTAGTATAGCTGTCTGCTGTCCCGATCAACGACTCTTTTCGTGCGTTTACCGGAGATAGTCAGGTCTGGCGAGGGCTATATCACGTGGTGCTATCCTGCGAGAGCAGGCTCTGACAGTTCTGTCTTGCTGTCTGATCTTCTGCCTGTTCCTGACAGAGCGCCGCAAGGCGAAGGTCAAACGGGCTGAGGGCGCCTTCCGGGTTTTCAGTTTTCCACTTGCCAAGCTGTGATTTCAGGGATCTCAGCACGCGAAAATTGCGTCCAGTAGAGAGCTCATTCCCACTTGCGAACTCCGTAAGCAGGCGCTCTGCAGTGCTTGCAATCAGCGCGTTCTCCTGGGGTGCAAGGCGAACCAGCGCGCGCACATAACTGGCACCCCATTGAAACCTCGTCGCACTACCAGTGGATGTTTCGTAGGCTCGTTTGTACCAGTTGATGGCCTGGCGGGTATTGCCTGCGTCCTCGTCAATGGCGCCGAGTCCACTCATGAAATAGTAGGGCGAAGCAGACTTGTCGAGCTCAGCCAGCAGCAGTGCGCGGGCCTTGTCCACCATGTGGGCCTGTTGATAAATGTAGTCCATCTGGCTGATCACGCTCTGGCGGGCAAAGGCGTTGCGTGTCTTTTGGTCCGCCTGTGCCATGTCCGCTACAAGCAGGTCGACTGTTTCGGAGGGCAACGCTGTCTCGGACTTCTCAAAGTGGTAATAGAGTGCGGGTAACCAGCCAGCTAACTGTTCGGCGGTAGAAAGCTGCTCGTTATGTCGCAGGTTAAAAACATGATCTTGCCATTTTGATGCCAGGCGGGCTTTCTCACTCTCACTGAGTGACAGCACATCCAGAACCTCTGGCCAATAGGCGATGTAATCCCAGCAGGCGAGGGTCAGGGTGTTGTCATCAAGAATTTTGTTGAGCCAGGGTTCAGCACCCTCGATCTTAAGCGCGTCGTCTTCCGACCACGCCTGCTTTGATTCCACGAGATATTGTAAAAACAGTCTTGCGGCAGCAGTTTGATCGACAGGCGCCGCCAGTTCAGCAATGGTTCTGAGCAGGTCAGTTGGAGCATCGGCAGGTCTCGCATTGAAATCCTGGCCCCAGGAATAGTAGGCGAGTTGAGCGAAGTCGCGACGTGACAGTGATTCAGGGTTGGTCATTGCAGCCTGAATCAAGTCGGCTGTAGGTCTCACCTGATCAAGGCTTAAGGCCAGTATCGTGTTGTATTGCGATATATCGATACCGCCAGGTATACGAGTGATTTCATTGCCAGCCGCATTGAATACGATCATGGTGGGGTAGCCTTTGACGCCAAAACGCTCGCCCATTGCCTGGGCAAGGGGCGTATCGCCATCGAGGTATACCGGAATGAACAGTTTGGACAGTGCAATAAACTCACTGCTCTTGAAGACCGTGTGTTTGATTTCCTGGCAGGGTGGGCACCAGACCGCACCCCAATACAGGAAGACCGGCTTTTGATCTTTATTCGCCAGGGAAAACGCCTGATCTACCGTGCCGTTAAACCAGGATATTTCCGGCTGTTGAATTATGGCTGTTGGAGTGGGTTCAGTGGGCTTGTCGCAGGCGGCGAGCACCAGGCATACAGCAAACAGTGAAAATGTGGCTAATTTCATAGGATCGTCACCAGAAATCTTGATGATTACGGCGCTGTTTTGGGCGCAGCTGCCAGCAATAGCTTCAGTACGCAGATAACTTTACGCCTAATTGAGACTGAAACCGTTTTTTGTAACGTAGTTGGTAACCCCGGCGCGCTCGGGCTTCGCCATCTGCCGCGCCTTGTCTTCGGACCAGCCATAGAATGACGCGGTACCAAATTCGTCCCGGTATTTCTGTCGATCCGCTGGCAAGCTGAACCGGGCGTCCCGCAATTGGTCATAGGCGTCGATTTGCGCCTCCAGATTGCTGTCATCGTAAGTGTCTGTATGGCACATGGTTGCAATGGGCAGGCGTGCTGAAACAAAGCCTTCCCTGGCGGGATGGCCGAGGCACATACCGGCAATCGGGATAACCCTTTCAGGCAACGCGAGCAGGTGTGCAAAATCAGCCATCCTGTCCCGAATAACACTGATCGGGCAGCAGCCCAGTCCCAGGGACTCTGCTGCGGTGATAAACGACTGCATGGCCAGTCCAACATCACAAACCGAGGCAAGGAAGTTATCCAGGTTTTCGTTGCTGAAAGGTTTGCCTCGCATTTCGGCAATTCTTTTGATTCTGCGGCCGTCTGCGCAGAACACAAAAAACTCGGCGCAGTCCTGAACCCAGGGCATTGAGGGGACCAGTTCTGCTGCGGCCAGCCTTTTTTCCGGGCTGGCCACATGAATCAGTGAGACCTGCTGCAGGTCGCTCTTTGACGGTGCCGAGAAGGTGGCTGCGAGAACCTGTGTGAGCAGGGCAGGTGATATAGCTTCACCCGTATACTGACGGTGTGTGCGGTGTGAGAGCAGTGTGGCCAGGGCGGGGTTAGGCTCGCTTTCAATCTGCTCTCCCAGTGGCACACCAAATCTTGCCGTCCAGAGATCATTGAAGTCGCTCATGCCCGTTTCTCCTGTCAAATAAAAAGGCAGATTGTAGCGGGTTTGAATGGAAAGCGATTTACGGCAATCCGACGGGTTTTAAGGGTTGATCAGGGATTTGGCTCTTGGCATTTCGCTTTGCGAAGCGTCTGCCACCATAGATGTTTTCGCCTTTGGTAAAAACATCAATTTGGTGGAGCCAGGCGGGATCGAACCGCCGACCTCAACACTGCCAGTGTTGCGCTCTCCCAGCTGAGCTATGGCCCCAAAATCGTTCGCAGTCGAGGACAAGGTGTTCGGGTTGCGCGGTCAAGCGCTAACATTGTCCTCCCGAGTTATGGCCTCGGTAAAGGGAGCGCATAATACCCAGACAAGCTCATTTTGTATAGTCCCGGCGTTGGTGGCGCGGCGCTATTCCACGAGGCTCCAAACCGGTCGACCGGCAAACTGGTCCTTGAGGTATTCGACAAATACGCGAACTTTGTCACTGAGATACCGGTGGCGCGGATACATGGCGACGATGTCGAGCGGATTTGCTGCATGGTCTGGCAGCACGCGCTCCAATTGCCCGGCCTGCAGTTCCCCACCTACCATAAAGGTCGGCAACAGCACCACGCCCTGGTCATGGATGGCGGCATCCTTCAGTACTTGCCCGTTGTTTGACCACATGACGCAGTTGACCCGCGTTGCTACTTCACCGGCTGGCCCATTTAATACCCACTTCTGGCCGGTTTGCTGGAGTCCGTAGTGCAGGCAACGGACGCTTTTCAGGTCCTCTGGCCGCGTCACAGGGTGCTGCTTCAGGTACCTGGGCGAGGCGCAAAGCACCAGACCTGTCTGGCTTAGCGGTTCGCTCACCACACTGGTCATGTGCTCTATAGCGGCAATGCGGATGGTGACGTCAAACCCTTCCTCAATCAGGTCAACAAATCGATCCGACAGCGACATCTCGACATGGATGTCCGGGTGAGCCTCCATGAAGCCGGCGACAATCTTGCCCATATACATAATGCCGAAGCTCATGGGTACGTTGACGCGAAGATTACCCCGCACATCACCCTGCATGGACGTAATGTCAGCGATTGTATTGTCGAGTTCGGCGAGTAAGAAGCGCGTTCGCTCATAAAAGGCGAGGCCCGTTTCGGTGGCAGTAAC
>CAYGNA010000040.1:0-14296 GCA_964351065.1 uncultured Pseudomonadales bacterium | reverse complement strand
GTAACAACCCTTGTGCTGCGCTTTAGCAATTGTGTGCCAAGGTGAGATTCCAGTTGCTGTACCTGTTTGTTGACCAGGGCGCGAGACACGCCGAGTTCGCGCGCTGCTGCCGCAAAGCCGCTGTGCTCGACCACTGCCTGGAAGGATTCGAGTGCATTGATCAGATTCATTCGATATCTACTGTCAATAAAAAAGAGACAATATGTAACAAAAACACCATATTGTCATCAAATTACAAGCGAGGATAATGCGTCCATCAACCAAGGAGGTAACTCATGAACTACTACCGACCTGCAACAGAAAGGGGTGGCGCAAATTTTGGCTGGCTTGATAGCAAACATACGTTTTCTTTTGGCAGTTACTACGATCCCCGGCACATGGGTTTTGGTCCGCTGCGGGTAATCAACGATGACCGTGTTGCACCGGGCGGCGGCTTCCCAACCCACGGGCATAGCGACATGGAGATCATTTCAGTTGTGCTTGAGGGAGGGCTCGCGCACAAGGACAGTATGGGAAATGGTTCGACCATTGTACCCGGAGATGTGCAGCGCATGTCTGCCGGTACGGGTGTTCGCCATAGTGAATTTAACGCGTCCGATGTGGATCCCGTCCACTTCCTGCAGATCTGGATTCAGCCGCGCGCCGAGGGGCTTGCACCTGGTTATGAACAGAAGCACTTTCCGCGTGAAACCAAACTTGGCCAATTGCGGCTCCTGGCATCCGGTGATGGCCGTGACGATTCGCTTGTGCTGAACCAGGATGCATCGCTGTTCAGCTCTGTACTTGAGGCAGGCACGTCACTTGTGCATACGATCGACACCTCCGCTCGTGTCTGGATACAGATGGTTAGTGGTGACATGACGGTTAATGGCCAGCGGTTGGCAGAAGGTGATGGTCTTGGTCTGGAACAGGCGGCCACACTTGAATTTCTCGCCACGACAGAAAGCGAATTTTTGGTCTTTGAACTTGGAGCAGAAGCATGAACGAGCAGAACGCCATCGTAACCATGGATGCAAGTGCCGCCCGTGATCCAGGGGTCGCGGGCACTCATGGCCAGTTTGTCGCCCGTTGGTCACCACGGGCAATGGCAGGTGAAGCGCTCGCCTTGGATGATATTGCGCCGCTGTTTGAGGCGGCTCGCTGGGCACCATCCGCCTTCAATGCGCAACCATGGCGCTTCCTTTTTTCACTGCGTGGGGATGAGCACTGGCACAAGTATCTCGATTTGCTCGTGCCCGGGAATATGGCGTGGGCCAGCGGTGCCGGCGCGCTGGTGGTAGTCGTGTCGCGCTCGAAGTTTGAGATGAACGACAATGATAGTTTGACGCACAGCTTTGATACCGGTGCCGCCTGGATGAGCCTTGCGCTGCAGGCGCATCATGCCGGCCTCGTGGCGCATGGTATGCAGGGGTTTGACTACGCCGCGGCGCGCCAGGTGCTTGCCATTCCTGAACCGTTTGTCGTCGAGGCGATGATTGCCATAGGCCGACCGGGCCAGGTGGCTTCTCTGCCAGAGGGTTATCGCGAGCGTGAACAGCCATCCGGACGAAAACCACTGGCACAGATTGCAATGAACGGCGTCTATAGCGCCTCGTGATCCGGTCGGAGACGCCATGGATCGTAACTTGACTGATATAGTTGTTCTCCCTGAAACAAGGCGGCAGTTCACTCCATGCACGACCAGTTGATTAATGCGATCTTTTACCTGGTAGCCGCGGTGATCGCCGTGCCCATTTTCGAGCGCCTGCGGCTGGGTGCCATTCTGGGGTATCTGGCTGCAGGCGTTGTCATCGGCCCGTTTGGCATTGCGCTGATCTCGAATCCGGCAGATACCCTGCACCTGGCGGAGTTAGGTGTTGTTCTGTTGCTCTTTGTGATCGGCCTTGAGTTGTCGCCGGCCACACTCTGGCGCATGCGCAACTGGATATTGCTCCTTGGTAACGCACAGTTGTTTGGCACCGCTGCGATTGTTGTAACGGCACTGGTGCTGGTCGCCAACTCGTCACCTGAAATTGCACTGATGATTGGTCTTGCGCTGGGATTGTCCTCCACGGCGTTCGCCATCCAACTGATGACCAACTATCGCATCCTGAACACCCAACTGGGGCAGAAGGGATTCTCTATTCTGCTGCTACAGGATCTGGCGGTGATACCCATCCTACTCTACGTAGAGGCGCTGGCTGGTTCCTCTGGCGAAGATGTTGCAGGGCACAGTTGGTGGGTCG
Source organism: uncultured Pseudomonadales bacterium (assembly GCA_964351065.1). Lineage (GTDB taxonomy): Bacteria > Pseudomonadota > Gammaproteobacteria > Pseudomonadales > Azotimanducaceae > JANQJA01. The sequence goes on along the minus strand of CAYGNA010000040.1, from coordinate 12,071 downwards.
GGGTTGCGGCGATTGCAGGTGTGCTGGTTGCCGGGCGATTCCTCGTCAATCCGGTGCTGCGAGTTGTCGCCAGCTATGGCAGCAAGGAGGTGATGACCGCGGCCTCGTTGCTGATTGTGCTGGGCACAGCGCTGGTCATCGAGGCGGCTGGCATGTCCATGGGTATGGGGGCGTTTATTGCCGGCATACTGCTTGCCAACTCGAGTTTCCGGCACCAGCTTGAAGCTGACGTCGAGCCGTTCAAGGGGCTGCTGTTGGGTCTCTTCTTTATTGCTATCGGCATGACGCTGGATATTGATTACCTGTTGCAGGAGCCGCTGTTCATCCTCGCGCTCGCGGTTGGGTTGGTTGTGCTGAAGACTGCAATCATCACATTGTTGGCGCGGTTATCGGGTTCGCCCCTGCATGATGCTGTCAGGCTTGGGCTGATTCTGTCGCAGGGTGGCGAGTTTGCCTTTGTGGTAATGACCCAGGCGGTTGGTGCAAATGTCGTGGACGTGACTACGGCAAACACGATTTCACTGGTGGTTGGGCTCTCCATGGCGTTAACAGCGCCCTTGATTGGTGCCTACAACAAGCTGGTAGTGGCGCGACTCGGTCAGCCACAAACATATGATAGTGACTGGGACGAGACTGAGCCCGCGGTGCTGATTGCCGGGTTTGGACGGGTAGGGCAGATCACTGGACGTATTCTCTCGGCTAACGGTATCCGCTTTACGGCACTCGATAAAAATGCCGAGCACATAGAGTTTGTAAAGCGATTTGGTCACAGGGTGTTCTTTGGTGACGCGACCCGGCTCGACCTGTTGGAAACGGCGGGTATTCGGCACGCGCGCGTTCTGCTGGTAGCGGTAGACGATGAGGAAGCGGCACTCAAGATTGTGGCGCTGGTGCGAGCGGAATGCCCCTCAATCAAGATTATTTCGCGTGCCCACAACCGTACCAACCTGTTGCAGCAGCGTCAGGCTGGTGCCGACTCGTCTATCAGGGAAATGTTCAACAGCAGCGTGGCTATTGCTGTGGAGGTCCTGCGAGGTATCAACATCAATGATGAACGCGCCAGTGACCTGGCGAGGATGTTCACGGCACATGATGAACAACTTATTGAACAATCGCTGAGTCATTCAGGTGAGCTCGAAAAATTGATCGAAATTGGTGTGCAGGGGCGCAAGGAACTTGAGCAACTGTTTGCGCAGGATAGCCAGGGCAGTCTCAAGTAATGCCAGGCTAACGGCCTGCAAGATCCGCTGGTAAGGCCTTTAGCATACGCTGGAGTGCAAAGTGTCGATAGCTCTCCAGCGCCAGCGCTTGTATTTCCTCCTCGTCGAAGCGCGTATCGAGGCGCAGCCTGATCCAGCCGTTTGGTCCCATGTAGGGTGGAATCGAGAAACGCTCATCGAGCGTCAGTGACGCCTGGCGCTCGGGCCCAACCTTGAACAGGGCTGCCGGCACACGCTTGCTGCAGCCAAACTCACAGAAGGTCTTTTTGCCCGCCTTGAAGGCGGGGCTGCCAAAAGAAGTGCCCTCGCTGGTTTCGGGTAATGCAAGGCAGATATCCCGCAGTCTCGCAAGCAATGCCTGATTGGCGGGAGCATAAAACGGGTCTATCTTCGTAATGTCGACAGTATCGGGTACTGGTACCGGCGCCAGTGGTTTTGCTGTGTCACCCAGCGTCTTTGGTGCTACCCGCCGGTATGCGTCACAGACAAGCTCTGCAACCCTTGGCCAGCGCATCCCGCCCGCAAGGTCTATGCCGTACCAGCCTTTTGGCCCAATGTAAGCAGGTACAAAAAAGACTTTTGGGGCTGAACTGACATAATGCTGCTGCGTCTCGCGCGCCGCGTTCAGGTTGAGTGCAAGCCTGCCATCACCGTGGTGATTGACTGTGAAGGTTGCAAAGCTCTTGCCGCGGACGCGATAGTCGGGTGAACCGTGGGAGGCAACTTCCTCCACTTCTGGCAGGTGCATACAAATCGCGCGGACAACTTCATGAAGTTCAGGCATCGGTGTACCCTTGTGCCTCCTTTTTGCGAGGCAAGTAGTCAATGGAGTACTCGATTCTAGGCCGAACGGGCCTCGAAGTCAGCGTTGTGGGACTCGGCTGTGGTGGTCACAGTCGTCTTGGTATGGCGCGAGGCGAATCAGAAGCACACGCCGCTGGCATCGTCTCCCATGCAATTGACCGCGGGATCAACTTTATTGATACGGCACGGGCCTATGGCACCGAAGCGGCGGTAGGCAGTGCAATTCGCGGCAAGCGTGACCAGGTTGTGATATCAACCAAATCCAGCGTAGGGCGGGGTAGTGAGCTCCTCTCGGGCACCGAAGTTGTCGCATCGCTCGATCTGAGCCTTGCGCGGTTACAGACAGACTATATCGACGTGTTTAACCTGCACGGCGTTAGCCTTGAGCAGTACGAATGGGCGAAACAGGAAATACTGCCGGCGCTGCTGGATGCGAAGGCGGCAGGGAAATTTCGATTTCTTGGTATCACCGAAACCTTCGGGCGAGATCCAGCCCACGACATGTTGAAAGTTGCCCTGCCTGACGATCTTTTTGACGTCGTGATGGTCGGCTTCAATATGTTGAATCCCGGCGCTCGCCATAGCGTCTTTCCGCTGACGATCCAGCACAACGTTGCCACCCAGATCATGTTTGCGGTTCGGCGGGCGTTGAGCCAGCCAGCAGCATTGCTTGCTGAGGTTGCTGGTCTCATAGAACGCGGCGAGGTCATGGCAGACCAGGTGGATAGCAGCGACCCGCTGGGATTTGTTACCGCAGACCCCGGTGTTTCATCCCTGGTCGAAGCGGCGTACCGCTTCTGCCGGCATGAGCCCGGTGCCACCGTGACCCTGACTGGTACAGGTAGTGCAAAACATCTGGAGGACAATATCCAGTCTATCCTTGCGCCACCCTTGCCGGCCGGGATGCTTGCGAAACTCGAGCAGATTTTTGGTGATGTTGACTCAGTGTCGGGTAACTGAAACCGGCCCTATAATGTTAGCCTTGCGAATTAATTCCTGAGGCAGAGACAGCATGACATCAATTGGGACGCCGCTCTCCGATATTGCAACTCGCGCCCTGTTATGTGGCAGTGGCGAGTTGGGCAAAGAGGTTGTCATTGAGCTTCAGCGGCTTGGGGTGGAAGTGATTGCCGTGGATCGATATGCGAATGCGCCGGCCATGCAGGTTGCCCATCGCAGTCACGTGATTTCAATGCTGGACGGGCCTGCGCTGCGTGCCGTAATCGAGCAGGAAAATCCTGATTTTATCATTCCCGAAATTGAGGCACTCAACACGGAAGTGCTGGTCGAACTGGAAAATGAAGGTTACAACGTTGTCCCTTCTGCCCGGGCTGCGCGCCTGACCATGAATCGGGAGGGTATCCGGCGCCTGGCGGCGGAAGAGCTTGGTCTGCCAACGTCGCGGTATGCGTTTGCCGACACAGAAACTGAGTATCGCGAGGCGATTGAAAAAATTGGTATGCCGTGCGTGGTGAAACCGATCATGTCCTCGAGTGGCAAAGGCCAGTCCCTGGTGCGCGAAGAGTCTGAAGTTGCCAATGGCTGGACCTACGCCCAGAGTGGCGGGCGTACCGGAGCGGGCCGGGTGATCGTTGAGGGCTTTGTTGAGTTTGACTATGAAATCACGCTGTTGACGGTGCGCCATAAAGACGGCACGGCATTTTGTGCGCCGATTGGTCATCGGCAGGAGGACGGCGACTACCAGGAGTCCTGGCAGCCACAGCCGATGACGCCGGCAGCACTGGCGCGGGCAGAAGAAATCGCCAGCCAGATTACCGGCGCGTTGGGAGGTAACGGTATTTTTGGGGTGGAACTGTTTGTGAAGGGCGATGAGGTGATCTTCAGCGAGGTGTCACCGAGACCCCATGATACAGGCATGGTGACGATGATCTCCCAGGACCTGTCCCAGTTCGCGCTCCATGTCCGGGCGATCCTTGGTCTGCCGGTGCCCCTGATCCGCCAGTTGGGCCCCGCCGCATCCTGTGTGGTGATGGCGGATGGCGATTCGTCGCTGATCACCTATCGTGGTCTGGCAGATGCCCTGTCTATCCCGGCAACCCAGTTGCGGTTGTTTGGCAAGCCTGACGTAAGTGGTCGAAGACGTATGGGGGTTGCGCTCGCAATTGGTGATACGATTGACGAGGCGAGGGCGCTTGCGACCCAGGCCGCAGAATTTGTCCAGGTTGAATGTGACTAGGTTGAATGTGACTAGGTTGAATGTGACTAGGTGAAACGATCCTTAATTCTGGTTCTTCTTTTTTGTAGCCTGCCGCTGGTAGCGGCGGAGCAGGTTGCCATTGCCCGTTATGTCAGTGATCTGGCGAGCGCTAATGGAATTACCGTCGTTGGCATTAACGTGGTGGGCAACGATACATTTTCACCACCGCTCAAACCCAGAAGTGTGGACAAGTCCCTTGCCCGGGCGCTGGCACGCTTCAACTATATTGTTAACTACGGCACCAACGACTCGATCGTGCGCGTGACTGTACTCGGGCGCAAGGGCAACAGCGTTGGCGCTATGCCGGAAGACAACGTCCAGATTGAGCCGCAGGTAGAGTCCCCTCCCGAAAACGACTACTGACGAGTAGCAATCCAATGATCAGTAGCATCGCGCCACCCGGTGCGGGTACGGGCGTTGCTGGTCCGAGAGTGGATGCCCCAAACAGGGTGTAACCGGGCGATGCAAGCTCGATACCACTTGCCAGTTCAATCACAAAAAGGCTGGACCACACTGGTGCATTGGGGTCGCTGATGATGTGGGGCAGGGTGTCAATTATATTGGGGTCACCCACCTGATCATTGCCCGGTGACAGCAGCACAGCCTCAGCCGCAGCAAAGTCCCCGACCGGCGTGAGACCTGCACGTTGTAAATTGTCATCTTCGAAATAGCCCAGCGTGGTCACGACGAGTTCATTGAAAACATGCAGATCAGGCACTGATATCCGCACAGATAGCGTTTCGAAGTGGCCATAATCGGTGGCCGCGAAGGTATCGACCGCAGTGTCGTCGACAAGAATATCGAACGTCAGGCCGCCAGGCAGATTTGTTGTTACGCCGTCGACCACCAGTGGGCCGCCGATGTCGCTGATGGTAAGCGTCAGGTGAACGGGCACTGCGGTTGCTGGCAACGCCGTAAAAGTGAACGCCAGGAAGACGACAGCAAGAAATGCATCCCCGTGCCTTGATCTGCTGTTGTGGTCTGCGACCGTCTTATCCGTCATATCATCACCCCGAACCCAGGAAAGGTTTTAAGCAGCAAGATCCGTTCCGTCTGCCCTTGAATTGCTTATATTTCAGTTACCTGGAGATAACCAAAGACTGCTTTGGCGGTTCTGGTTGCTGACCCTGTAAAAAACACCGACACCAGTTCCAGCACATTTCCCAGCACATTGCATTGCACCGCGCACAAACGGCTTACAGTTCCTGGTCAACAACACCCATGCTGCGTTCAGGACGCGGCTTTCTGCCCAGGGCAAATTCTGGTGGACATAATTCCCGAACCTCGCCGGATGGCAACGTCTCTGAATAGTAGCCACATGCAGTGCTGCCCATGGTGTAGCCCAATAATTCCTGCAGTTCGGGATCAAGGTGCCTGGCGATATCCGGTGGACAAGAGAGGAACTGATTTTCCTCCTGTCGAAGCCAGCCCAGGGAATAGGTGATATTGATACCCACGCGTTCTTCGTTCGAGGTATTGGTGCCGCCACCGTGAATGACCGAACCTGAATAGATCAGAACAGAACCACGGCTCATTTCTGCAAAGCCAATGTCGCTCTCTTCAGCGCGGCGATCATACGGCCACAGATGACTCCCTGGCACTACCCTGGTTGCGCCGTTCTCCCGGGTGAAGTCCGTCTGGGCCCAGATGGTGTTGAGCTGTGGCTCGATATTCGTTGGGATAAAACTTCCCCAGGCTTGCCGATCCCGATGCAGGATCTGCGCCTGCTGACCGGGCAGAATGCGAATGACCTGCGTTAGATGGAGTTGGACGCGTTCGCAGAATGGCGCCAGGTAATCATAGACCACGGCCAGGATCTGCTGCCGGGTTACGAGTTCACGGCAGGCTGCTGAGCGGGCAACCAGCGCACCCGTTCGGGTGGTAAATTCTCCGGTGAAGCCGCGGCCAAGCGGAGAGGCATTGATGTACTTGATCGTCTCCTGGTGAAACTGATCTGCCAGGGCCTGGCACATGGCATCTTTGACGATGACAGCACCATCCTGGCGAACGGCGTCCAGGATCTCGGATGTGGTAGCGGATGAATGCAGCGTCTGTAGTTCGATCATGGGATTCTCCTGCCTGTCAGTAAAGCGGGCCGTTTACCGGCACAGCATTAGTATCAACCAGCCGGCCGCTCGCTTCACTTCAGCCCGTATTTCGCATGCTGGCGGCGATCCCGGCGATAGTGACCAGCAGTGCTTTGTTCACCTGCTCGTTGCTGACCTCACTATTGCGGCTGCGCTTCAACAGTTCTATCTGCAGGAACTGTAGCGGGTCGGTGTACGGGTGACGCAGTTCGAGTGAGCGTTTGATTTCCGGCGCACTTTCCAGCAGTTCGGCCTGGCCCTTGAGCGCATTGATGCTGTCTATCAGGTTTAGCATACGATGACGAAAGCGTTCGGCAAACTCCTGCAGCCTGGGTTCGACCAGGGCCTCATCGTATTCAGCTGCAATATCGGCGTCGGCTTTTGCCAGTACCATTTCCAGCATGTTGAGCTGGGTCTGGAAAAAAGGCCACTCGTTGATCATCTCCTTTAATACATACAGGTCCCTGCCTGCGTGTTCCATGCCGAGTGCCGCATCGGTACCCAGCCATGCGGGCAGCATCAAGCGCTTTTGGGTCCAGGCGAATACCCAGGGAATGGCGCGTAGTTCCTCGATAGACCTGTCTGCACCATCGCTTGTAGATCGCCGGGCGGGGCGACTGCCCAGTGCCAGGTAGGCGAGTTCGCGCTCAGGCGTACTCTGCGAGAAATAGTCCACAAAACTCGGGTCGTCCCGTACGATTTCGCGGTAACTCTCCCGGGCGGTATCAGCGAGTTTGTCCATCATCAGGCGCCAGCTTTCGCTTGGCCTGGCGGGTGGCAGCAGGCTTGCCTCGACAGTTGCGCTAAGGACCAGGTCCAGGTTGTTGACGGCGAGGGCCGCGGAGCCGTATTTAAAGCGAATCATTTCTCCCTGTTCGGTCACTCGCATGCTGTTTTTGACCGAACCCGGCGGCTGCGACAGGATAGCTGCCCGCGCGGGGCCACCACCACGACCAGGCGCGCCGCCGCGACCGTGGAACAGGGTGAGGCGGGTGTTGTATTTCTCCGAGATCGTGACCAGATCTTCCTGGGCACGAAACTGGGCCCAGGCGGCGGCCATCTGGCCGGCATCTTTCGCCGAATCTGAATAGCCAATCATGACCTGCTGATACCCGTCGATGTAGCTCGTGTACCAGGGAATTCGCAGCAGGCGCTCCAGCGTCCAGGCAGCGTTTTCCAGATCATCCAGTGTTTCAAACAAGGGCACCACGGGTAGTTTGCGTTCGAGGCCGCACTTGCGCAGCAGTAGCACCACGGCAAGGACATCCGAAGGGTTTTTTGCCATGGAGATGATGTAGCTGGAGATGCCCTCAGCGTTGCCATCAGCAATGAGCCGGAACGATTGCAGGGTTTCCAGCGCAGCCGGTTCAGTGGGCATCCAGCTTTCTGGAATTAGCGGCCGCTTGCTCTCGAGTTCATCAACCAGGAAGTCCTGACGGGCTTTTTCAGACCAGTCCCGGTAGTCCCCAATTTCCAGGTAACGGGTAAGCGCATCCAGCAGATCAACATGTTTGTCAGCATTCTGGCGGATATCGAGATCAACCAGGGTCGCCCCGAAGGTGCTGACCCTGATCAGGGTTTTCTTGAGCAACCCCTCAGCGATAATACCCATGCCACATTCCTGCAGGGACTTATAACAGGCGTATAGAGGTGCAAAGAGATCCTCTCGCTTGAGGATCAGGCCATCGTGCGCTGGCTCAAATCCCTCTGCCCACTGCCTGGTCTCGGACAGGGCATCGCGAAGTCCACGGAGAATGTAGCGATAGGGTTCGTGAGCGTTGCCACCTGAAAGCCGGCTCACCTCTTCATTGCAGGCACTCATCGATAGTTGGGCCAACAGGTCTTCTATATCGCGAAAATAGAGATCTGCAGCCATCCAGCGTGCCAACCGGATCACTTCATCTGTTACCGCGGCAGTGACGTTCGGATTGCCATCGCGATCGCCCCCCATCCATGACGCGATTGTGATTGGTGCGGCGGTCAGCGGCAGGGTTGCGCCGGTGTTTTCTTTCAGCAGTTGTTCCAGTCCTTCCCACACCATGGGGATGGCAGACCAAAACGAATGCTCAATGACCGCGTATCCCCACTTCGCCTCGTCCTGGGGCGTTGGGCGCTCGGTCCTGATTTCGTCAGTGTACCAGACCTCGGCAATCAGCCTTTCGAGTTCGCGTCGATCAGCAGGCAGCAACTGTACATTCTCGTTGACCTTCTCAAGCTGGGTCGCGATCCGGTTGTACTTCTGGATAAGCGTGCGTCGCGTAATCTCGGTGGGGTGGGCTGTCAGGACCAGTTCGCAGCGCATATCGACGATGGTGTCGATTACCTTTTCCTCGGTAACCTCAGGGTTGTCTTTCAGGCGCGCAAAGAGATCAGCGAGGTTGGATACGTCGGGAAAGGGGGCCCGATGTTGTGCGGCGGTTTCTGCCTGCTCTGCAATATTGGCCAGGTTCAGGAACTGGTTGAACGCCCGCGCAACCGAGACCAGGTAGCCGTCATCGAGCGACTTCAGGACTTCCAGCAGGGCCTCGTGGCGGATGGTTTCGTCATCCTGGCGGCGGGTTTTGGCGAGCAGGCGAATTTCTTCAACTTTCTTGAGAAAGTCCTCGCCATGTTGATCGGTCATGGTCTCGCCAAGCAGTTCGCCCAGAACTCGAACGCGGTGGCGGAGCCGTCTGGAAATCAGTTCTTCCATTGTTTTGGTCAATTGCGGGAAATGTCCGATAACAGTACGCCTTCAGATTCAGAAGTCAATTTGGTGACCGTCCGCTACAATTACTTCTTTTTGGTTTGAGGAGAAAGCGGTGGAAAAGCTCTACAACATGGCAGGCAAGGTGGTGCTGATTACCGGCGGTAGTCGGGGTATGGGCCGGGAGATGGCACTGGGATTTGCAGCCCAGGGAGCCGATATTGTGATTGCTTCCCGTAAGCTGGCGTCATGCGAGGAAACCGCACGGGAGGTTGAAGCCCTGGGGGTTCGGGCGCTGCCGCTATCAACGCATGTGGGCGACTGGCAGGCACTGGACGATATGGTAGATCAGGTGATTGCGCACTTTGGCCGCATTGATGTCCTGATTAACAACGCGGGCATGTCACCGCTGTATCCGTCGCTGGACATGGTGTCAGAGGAGCTTTTTGACAAGGTCATCGGGGTAAACCTCAAAGGTCCCTTCAGGCTCAGTGCCAGGGTTGGCAAGTTGATGGCGGAAGGTGAGGGTGGTTCGATTATCAATATCAGCTCAACCGCGTCAGTTTCTGCAAGTCCACATGCTGAACCTTACGGTGCGGCCAAAGCCGGGCTTAACGCTATCACCCGGTCATTTGCCTATGCGCTTGGCCCCAGCGTACGTGTTAACTGCATTATGGCGGGCCCTTTCCTGACAGACATTTCCAAAGCATGGGACATGGAGGCTTTCGAGGAACGGGCGAAACGCACGATACCGTTGCAGCGAGGCGGACAGCCAGACGAGATTGTTGGTGCGGCCCTGTATCTCGCAAGTGACTATGCGAGTTTTACGACAGGTGCAATTCTTGCGGTGGACGGTGGGGCGCACTAGCGCCCCAATAAAAGGCTGTCAGTCTATTACTTCTTTTTAACCATAAAGACGAAGTCGCGGAAGATATCCATCAGGGTCTCGTATTTGTAGTCGGTGAATTCGCCAGCATCAAAGTACATGCCGTGTTCATCACAAGCCTCGTACTGAATATGCTTTTGCACGGGATCAGAAAGCTGTTGCATTGGCTTGCTGCAGCGCGGGCAATTGATGTCACGGATCTGATTGTGCTGTTTGCCAATCTCGGGGTCGCCGCTGTCCACATACTCGGACATCCATTTCTCACGCAGCGCTTCCGCTTCCCCCATGTCAAACCACAGGCCATGGCATCCGGTACAGCGATCCACCGTCACACCGCCGTGCAGTGTGCTTAGCGTTTTCTCTTCCATCACTGAGTGGCATTTGGGGCATTGCATTGCTTCCATAATGAGGGCTCCGGGTGTCGCGTATTGTTGTTGTCCGGGCATTATGCACGAATTTTATGTCGCGCGAACTCCCGATGAGTCAGATTTTCAGGGTGTTCAGCTGCTCATGCACGGCTAGTCGCAGGGTGACGGCGAAACTGCCCAACAACGCTTCATCGCAGGGCACGCTGTGCCCTCTGACCGTGACATTGGTCCCAAAGGGTGGCAGGTGAATGAAGGTCACCAACTGCAGGTAAGCATGCTGCTGCTTCAGGGTCTCCAGCGTGTACAACATCTCTTCGCACAGAAATGCACCGGCATCCGTGGATATTCGTACCGGCAGGCCGCTGTTTGACAGCGCCCGCTGAAGCTTTCGTGCGTTGACGGTAGCATCGAGTTGATGAGGCCCGGCACTGACAATTGAGACAGGATTGGGCAAGTGCTGTTTGTTGTCAGCGCGGCTGCTGCGCTCGTTACGTGCGCGTGTTTCGATGTCAAACCAGCCGGTGCGGCCTTCACCCAGGCTGATGATTGCCGTTGGCCCGGCATCCGAAGCAGCCAGTATGGGTACCAATGTGCGCATCGGTTCACCCCATACAACCGGTACTTCGATTGCGCTGACATCCGGGTCCTGTGCCAGGTATTGCGCGGCAATCCAGGAGGCGTTGACATCACGGCCATCAAAAGGGGTAAAACCTGTCGCGAGTATATTTGCCATCCGGGGGGTATCGGGGGAGATCGGTGCCTGATTGAAGCAGAGGTGCTCTGGTGAATCAATGGCCTGCTAACATGTAAACGTTACATTGCCCTCGGAGCGGACATGGTTGACCCAAATCTCATACTTTTTACCAACGAGAAGTTCTATGTCGCCTTTAACGCGCGTGACATTGGTCTCATGGAGGAGCTGTGGTCACGGCATACGCCGCCAGTCTGTATACATCCAGGCTGGAGTGCGCTTTTGAATCGCAATGAGATCATCCAGAGCTGGAAAGATATCTTCGACAATCAGGATGTAAACCCCCAGATCAGCTGCCATGATCCGCTTGTCCTGTACCAGCAGAACATCTTTTCGGTTATCTGCTTTGAGCGCCTTCAACAGGGCTGGCTTGTCGCAACCAATAACTTTGTGATGGAGGACAACGAGGTCCGGCTCTTCCACCATCAGGCCAGCCAGTGCATGAATCCACCGGAAATAGTACGGACCGAGCGGCCCCAATAGACGGTGCTATACTCGAACACTTTGCTTTCATGAACATGTCCTGACCACATGTCGCAGCCAGCGCAGAAGGAAAAAGACCCCAACGCCCGGGACGGCGCGCGTCCCGGACTCTTTTTCACGCGTGGGATGTTTGATTCCCTTGCCAACCGGGACTTCCGCTGGTTGTGGGTCGGCAATATGGGCGCGCAGTTTGCGATGAACATGCAGATGGTGGCGCGTGGCTGGCTGATTTATGCCATGACCAACTCGCCCCTCATGCTGACCTGGGTGTTGCTGTCATTTGCCATTCCTTCGTTTCTCTTTTCGCTGTTTGGTGGTGTTATTGCCGACCGACTACAGAAGAAAAGGGTCATGATGATTTCCCAGGCCCTGAACTTTGTCGCGACGCTGATTATGGCAACGATAGTCATCAGTGGCGATGTGACCTTCATGCACTTCATCTACTTTGGTCTGTTTAATGGCACCGTGTTGTCGCTGAGCATGCCTGCCCGGCAGTCTGTCATCCCGGAAATTGTTGGCGAAGAATCGCTCTTTAATGCCATGGCGCTGTCAACGGCCAGCATGAACC
>CAYGNA010000039.1:0-18457 GCA_964351065.1 uncultured Pseudomonadales bacterium | reverse complement strand
AAGAGCGCCAGCGTGGCGATTGTCATGGCTGCATCGGGGATATGGTTCATGTCCATATCGACGCCTCGGAGTTGCCCGCGGCTGACCTCTATCCATTCAGCACGCCGCACAACGTGCGCGCCCATGGCCTCAAGGACATCAAGAAACTGGATGTCTCCCTGCACTGAATCAGCGCCGAGGCCGTGCACCCTCACAGTGCCGCCCTTGATCGCAGCCGCCGCAAAAAAGTAGCTTGCGGAGGATGCATCACCCTCAATGAGGTAGTTGCCGGGTGACTGATAACATTGCCCCCCTTCAATCGAAAAACGCTGGTAGTTCTCATGGGTAGCGCGGACGCCAAATTGCTGCATGATGGAGAGTGTGAGATCCAGGTACGGTTTGGAAACCTGTTCACCAATGACGTTGACGGTGCTGTTACGTGCCGCCATGGGCAACGCCAGCAGCAGTGCTGTCAGGAACTGGCTGGAGATATTGCCCGGCAGTTCAGTCGCGCCACCTTTGACCTGTCCGCCTTTGAGCTCAAATGGTGGACATCCCGGTTTGCCAAGATAGCTGGCTTGGGCACCCAGTTTAACGAGCGCATCAATCAGATGATCAATAGGGCGTTCATGCATATACCGGTCGCCATCAATCTGAAATACGCCAGGAATGAGTGACAGGACGGCAGTTAGTGGTCGGATCGCTGTGCCGGCGTTACCCAGGAAAAAATGCGTGTTGGCGGGTGGCTGGAACAGTCCTGCGTTCCCTTCGATTACTGCTGTGGGTCTACCCGGATCGGTTTGAACCTCAATATTCAACTGACCGAGCGCTTCAATCATTCGGGCTGTATCTTCGCTATGCAGCAGGTTGGTCAGTCGGGTGGTACCGCTGCTGAGCGCGGCCAACAGCAGGGCTCGATTGGACAGGCTCTTTGAGCCAGGCAGGGTAACTTCCCCGCTCACTTCACGGATCGGGGCCAGTTTCAGTTGGCTCTGTGTGGGATCTTCAGGATTGGACATCAGTAAATTACCGGGGGTGAATCAATGGGGTCAAGCCGCTGCAGAAACCTCGCCAGGTTTTCTTCCACCTGTTTGACTGGGGGGCGGCCAGGTTCTTCCAGAAAAATGCGGCCACTTTCATTTTCGATACCGAGGAACAGTTCTGAGTCCGGGTCGGTGGTTGCGAAGAATACAGTGAATGGCTGGCGCGCCTTTTGTTTTGCGATGGCGTGGCCAATCAGGTTGGCAATCAGGCGATCGAAGTCTTCACTGTTCCACAACTGGATCAGGCTGACATGGCCCTCGACGCTTTTTGCCTCAAAGTTGCCAGACCAAAAACTGCCGTAAAAAGCCTTGATATCAGCATGAATGGTGCACTCCAGCGCATTCTCAAGACCGCGAAAATCAACCGGCTGTACCTGTGGTGTCGGCCGCCAGCGGATGGTTTGTTCCTCTCCGGTTTCCGGCAGTTCACAGGGCGACCGCCACTTTGGGTCGAAGGGCGCAGTAAAATGATCGGCTCCCCTGACGACGAGCGCTCGCTTAACAAAATCCTCCAGCGCATGGGTAACGTCGTTGATTGTCATGAGCGATGAACTGCAGTCGGCTGATATGTGACCGAAGATTATACACGAGGCGCTCAGCGAGGCGGTGCGGGACGACGTTCCTCTCGCTCGTGGTCTCGCAGATAGCGCAGTACCCTGGTGCGTTGCGTGTTGTCCAGCGTTGCCAGGATTTGCACCATCTTCTGATGGGTGCTTTCCTGATACTGCAACGAACTTGATCGGAGCCGTGACAGGGCTTCAAGCGCCGCATCCTGGTCTACCTTGTCACCAGAAACTGCAGCTTCAAAATCGCGTTGTGCGCTTCGCATTTCGCGTCGTAGCGGCATGATACGAGATGCGTGGGCCCGCATGTCTGAGCGCAGGCTCTCTTTGGCTGGCTCATCAAGCTGCCTTAGTATCCAGCCAAGGTGATCGGGCAACGGCCGGGTGGGTGGTCCGGCCATCAGTCGGCCAATCAGACCTCCCACGAGCAACAGGTTGATCGCCAGTGAACAGATCAGCAAAAAGTTGATAAGGCGACGACTGTTGCTCATGGGAGGGACTCCGTTTCGCTGCTAGATAACGAGAGCAGCAGAATTTCCTCATCGGTTGAATAGGACAGGTCAGTGTCATCAATGTTGATATTGCTGCCAAGCGCGACGCCAACCAGTAGCGGGAGCATGGCGGCAAGGGCTGGCCTGAACATGGCGGTTGGCGTGGCTCCGTCTGGAATCAGCCACTCAATCAGGGTGTCCAGCAGACCCGTGCGGGCCGGGCGTGGTAATCGTGCGAGAATGTCTGCTTCAATTCGCTTTACATCAGGCTGTACCTCGAAACGGTCGAGCGCCTCGTCAAGGGGGGCCAGCCTGGACAACAGTACGCCGGCGGACTCGTCCGAGGCGATGAGTGCAAGTGCGGCCTGGCGCTTGTCATCAGGCCAATTCTCCGCTCTGGTGCCGTAAGCATTTATGAGCTGTTTCAGATCATCCGTATTCATGTTTTGTCGGTACTGTAGTCAGAAAGTAAGGTTTTGAGTTTTCGGCGTGCCCTCGACAGTAACGACTCCAGTGCGTCAACAGAAACCTCAAGGATGTCTGCCGCCTCCTTGTTGGAGAGTCCCTGGTAGTGGCACATCACCAGCGCAGTGCGCTGCCGTTCCGGTAGTTGCATCATGCCTGCTTCAATCTGTTTTGCTCGCAGACTGTCGAAATGGTTCATATCAGGCTCGTCCGTACCAACCGATTCTGTAAAGTCATTTTCGCTTACCAGGCGGTTGTGTTTCCTGAAGTAGTCGATACACAGGTTATGGGCAATGTTGTGTAGCCACGTTGCGAGTTTTGCCTTGTTCGAGTCAAAGCGTCCTGCCTGGGTCCATAGTCGAAGAAACACTTCCTGGGTAATGTCCTCGGCTTCAGCAGGGTTGCCCAGCATCCGTGTAACATAGTGGCTGATGCCGGGTAACTGGTCGCGCAGAACCAGGCGGTATGCCTTCTCGTCACCCCGCATGATTCCAGCGACCAGCTCATCTTCATCAACGATAGCCAACAACTACCCCAATTCATCAGTCATGGCGAGGGGGATGAGGGGGATGAGGAGGCCGCGCCTGTTTCATTTCACGCTTGCTAAGATAACCATCCCCGTCTTGATCCATCCTCGCAAATGCAGCCTGGTGTGCTTCATCCATGGTTACTGCGCCATCGCCATTTGTGTCCATGGTAACAAACATCTCATCCATCCTGGCTTCCATCTTCTGCTGGCGTTCGGCGTGCTTCGCCATCATTTCTGCCTGCATTACAGCACGGTGTGCGCGCATTTCATCAAGTGTCACTGCACCATCTCCATTGGCATCTGCGTCAAGGAATCGGTTGGCCTCCGGTGTATCAAATTCTGCCTGAGAGATCTGACCGTCGCCGTCAACGTCCAGGCGCCCCATAGGATTGTCCCGCCGGTGACCGTCTGCCATCACGGGCAAACATAGTGTGGCAAGCAAGGCGGTTGTCATGAGTTTTAGTTTCATCTTCTTTCTCCAGTGTGTTTTGGTATTACGCTGGTCTGTTCACAGGGTCTTACGCGCGAGAGAGAGACATCCGTCGCATAGCAGGAGTGTTTGTATTGGCGTGATCGATATTGGCGAAACAATTTTTCACCGCAGGCCCTGGTGAGTCGCAGGAGGGGCAAACTTGTCTGAAAATTGCCCTATTCGCTACCACGCTGCTGTGCTCAACACGGCCCTCCGGCGTGTGTGGCGCGCCAGAGCCGCTTTAATCAGAACGGTTTAACGACAACCAGTATCAGGATCGGAATAACGATGATCAGGGCACCCTCATTGAAGATGCGAAAAAACAATGAACTGCGGATAAGCTCACCGCGTTTCATCTGGGCGACATAGCGGTAGCACTGGAACTGGTAGGCGAGCAGCAACAGTACAAGCGCAAACTTTGCGTGCATCCAGCCACCTGAGCGAAGCCACCAGCCCATCCAGAGCCACATGCCCAGACCAATCGCTATCACCGCCATAATTGAGCTGAAACCGAACAGCTTTTGTGCCATTGTCGTCAGGCGCCGTACATCCTCATTGGCCGCTCTGCCTTCAACGTAGTGGACCAGGATTCTGGGCAGGTAAAACAGACCGGCCATCCAGGCCATAACAAAAAGAATATGAAACGTCTTGATCCAGAGCACAGGCAGTACACCAACAGAAATGACGTGTCAGTTTAACATGAGGCCAATCAGGTGACAGGCCCGGACTTTCTGATTTTCCTTGGGTTGGTGATGCTGGGATCGCTGGTTCAGTCCATCACGGGCTTTGCCATGGCGCTGATCGTGATGGGTGGTGTGGCCGCACTGGGGGTTGCCGATATCAAACTTGCTGCAGCCGTGGTTAGCCTTATCGCAATGGTCAACTCAACGCTGGCACTGCGCCGAAATACGCATCATGTGGCTGTCCCCATCTGGCGAGCACTGCTGATTGGGCTTTTACCCTGTACCGTCATTGGCGTACTGGTGCTCGACTATCTTTCAGGCAGCTTTTACGAGGTGCTGCGGCTGGTACTGGGTGTGGTCATTATTGTGGCCGGTATACTGTTGATGATCCAGCCGAAACCTTTTGCTCATCCTTCCGGTTCATGGACGGCAATCATGTTTGGCTGCGCTGGCGGACTCATTGGTGGGCTGTATGGCGCTGGTGGTGCACCCATGGCCTGGTTTATGTACCGCCAGCCCCTGTCGGTGCTGGCGGCGCGGGCTACGCTACTGGCGACATTCCTGGTCTCTACCGTCGGGCGTACCCTGATTGTTGCCGTGGCGGGCCACCTCTCACGGGAGGTGCTTGTGCTGGCGGCGATGTCCATTCCCCTGGTTGTTGCCGCAACACTGCTGGGCAACCGCCTGGGTCCGCTCCTGCCTGACAAGCTGATACGCAGGATGGTGTTTGCCGTACTCATCGTGTTGGGTGCGCTACTGATTGTTGAGTCCATGACGCCCTGATCTGGCTACTGACGCGGATGGCTTCTCGCCGGCAGGGATTTGACGGGTTCAGGCATCAGAGAATTTCAGACAGTTTTTTCGAGCCAGACAGTGTCCCAGTATTGGTCAAACTTGAAACCGACTTCTGACAGATGCGCAACCTGTACATAACCCAGGGCATGATGCAGCGCCATGCTGGCTGCGTTGGGTAGCACAACGATGCCATAGCATCGATGCACGTCAGTCTTGCTGAGGCGAGCAAGTAACCCTGAATAGAGGCTTTTGCCGATACCGCGGCCACCGGCATCAGGCTCAAGGTAGATGGTTGTTTCCACCGAGGTGCTGTAGGCCGGTTTGGGTCGTAGCGGCAGGCTGCTGGCGTAGCCGCGGACAACACCCGCTTCTTCCGCAACCAGTAACTGATGCTTGCCAGCAGGCGCAAACTGATCGAACCAGGACTGGCGCATGGCTGGGGTGAAGGCGCTCGTGTCAAAGGTTACGCTCGTATTGACGACATAATAGTTGTAGATCTGCGTGAGAATGGGCAGATCCTCTATTGAGGCATCCCTGATAACTACTTTGTTGCCTGGTTCCATATTCCCAATCTGGTGCGAGTGTCGACGGTGTGCAACCTAAGTCGTATCCGGCCGCGACACAAGTGGGTAAAATGTCAGCTCGCTTCATGTGCCGGCCTATTCCAGCATGTATCCCTACACAGATGAAGAAGTACCCGGTGTAATTGACAATCTGCTCGCCAACGAAGAGTTTGTGGGCCTTCTTGGCAAGTTCGATTCGCCTCGCCTGTCAGCGGTTGCCCCCTGGCTGGTCAGGATGATTGCCAGACGGCGACTCTCTCGGCTATTGGGTGATGTGGGGAGTATCAGGCAGTTCCAGGACATTGTGGAGCAATACGTATCGCGCCTCATCGCTTCTTCAATGACAAGTTTCGAACATTCTGGCCTGGATCATCTTGATCCAGGTAAAGCTTATATCTTTGTTAGCAACCATCGCGACATAGCAGGTGATTCCATGCTCGTTGATTACGCGTTGCATACCAACGGGTTTCCCACGGTGCGCATCGCAGTGGGGGACAATCTGTTGCAGAAACAGTTTGCAACTGACCTTATGCGCCTAAACAAGGGCTTTTTTATCAAGCGTAGTGGCGGTGCACCCCGTGCGGTTTACGCGGCGCTTTTGGAGTCCTCCCGCTACATTCAGGATTCGATCAGGGACGGCCACTCAATCTGGATTGCCCAGGCCCAGGGGCGTGCAAAAGACGGAGTCGACAAGACTGATCCTGCGGTCATCAAAATGCTTGCGCTGGCCGATCGCAAACGAGAATTTGCAGAAGTGATTCGATCCCTCTCGCTGGTGCCGGTGTCCCTGTCTTATGAGTATGATCCGTGTGATGCCCTGAAGGCGGGAGAGCTTGCTGCAATAGCAGCCAGTGGTTGCTACGAGAAACCTGCAGGTGAAGACCTGCTCTCCCTTGTCAGGGGGCTGTCGGGCAATAAGGGTCGCGTTGCACTGTGTTTCAACAAACCGCTCGAGGGTTGCTTTGAATCGCCAGAGGACGTTGCAGCAGCGCTGGATCAGGCTGTGCTGGGTCAGCTAAAAGTTTACCCGGTAAACTATCTTGCCCTTGCAGAACTGGCGCGCAGAGAACCCGCCAGTGACTATAAGCGGGTCTATGACCAGGTGCAGGCGGGTGTCTCAGGCGATAATTCGGTTGACGCTGAGTTTTCAGCGCGCCTTGGCGCAATGTCTGCCGACATTCAGGTCGCCTGGCTCAGGCTCTATGCAAACCCGGTCCTGAACAAGGCCGACCATGGATTGCCAATCTGCTTCGAACCTCCGCACTAGCGGCATGTTTCCCGGCAACCTGCTAGTAAACCCTGATTGGTTCTGCCTGTAGTCGTTCGATCTGGTCCCGGAGCTGTAGCAGGTGCTGTGACCAGTAGTGGTTGGTGTTAAAGAAGGGGAATGCGCGGGGGAAAGCCGGGTCGTCCCAACGCCGAGCCAGCCAGGTCGCGTGGTACATAATACGTAGAGTGCGCAGAGGTTCCACCAGGCGAAGTTCCGCCAGGTCAAAATCAAAAAACGTTCTGTAGCCGGACAGAATGCTTGCCATCTGTTGGCCCTGCAAGTGTTCCTCCCCCGATAGCATCATCCAGAGATCCTGTATTGCCGGACCGTTCCTGGCGTCATCAAAGTCGACAAAGTGAGGCATGTCATCGCGCCAGAGGACGTTACCCATGTGACAGTCACCGTGCAGCCGAATAAAACGGAAGTCATCGAAAATGCCATTGAGAGAATCCAGAATCGTACGGGTCAACGAGTCGTAGCTGTCGCGCCAGTCTGCGGGAATAAATCCCTCGTTCAGGAGGTACTCCCGGGAGGCCAGGCCATAATCGGCAACAGAACTATCCGGTCGATGCCGAAAGCGCTGGTGTGCGCCAACAGAGTGAATTCTGCCAACGTGTTGCCCGAGAATTTCCAGGTTCTCCGCACTGTCGAGATCAGGCGCGCGACCTCCGCGCCTGGGGTAGAGAGCAAATCGGTAGCCATTGAATTGTCCCAGTGTTCCATTGCTGCCGAGCGTGATGGGTGGCACTGCCGAGACATCCATTTCTGCAAGCTCGGTGGTAAAATCGTGCTCTTCCAGAATCTGCGCGTCTGTCCAGCGATCGGGCCGGTAGAACTTGCCGACCAGTGGATCACTATCCTCAATGCCAATCTGGTACACCCGATTCTCATAACTGTTCAATTCGAGAATCCGTGCGTCACAGCGGCGCCCCGTGCTGTCAACCGCATCCATAACGGTGTCGGGTGTCAGTCTTGCAAACGGATGAAGGTCACTCATGCTGAGTCAATAGGGCTACTCCCTTGATTTGGGCAAATACCTGCTGGTCCGGCTGCAAACCGAGCACCGCAAGTGATTTTCGCGTAATGCGAGCGAGCAACTGCGCATCCCCGCAGGACAGCGCAATGAGAACGCTGTGGGATGATGCATCTTCCCGGATCGCTTTGATACGTGCATTGATTACATTCAGGATACTCGTACCCTCGGGTTTGGTGAGACTGATGCTGACATCGCTGGCAGGTATCCTGATGCGGACCCGGGTGTCCCGCTCAAGTCTGCCGGAAGTGACGCAGAGACTGGTCTCGCCAATATCAACACTGGCCAGTTCAAATTTCTCGTCATAACTTTCTACACGACCCGCCACCACAGCAGCAAAGGAAGCCGTATCGCCACGGCCGATATCCAGGTTGCTGCTCATCTCAAACACGTCACCACTCGCCACAACACTACCGTCTTCTATGATGTAGACGCGATCGGCGAGAAAATTGATTTCATCCAACGAATGGCTCACGTAGACCATGGGCACGTCCAACGCGCGCCGGATGCGGGCCAGGTCAGCAAGAATGCGGCTGCGCGCAAGCTGGTCAATGCTACCGAGTGGTTCATCCATCAGGATCAGGCGTGGGTTGTTTGCCAGCGCTCGAGCGATAGCCACGCGCTGGGCTTCGCCACCTGATAGTCCGGTCACGGGTTCGTCAAGTAGCGCATCAAGCGATAGCCATTCACAGATCTGGTCCAGCGCAATGCCACCGGGTGCGGCACGCTTGCGCGCGTAGAGCAGGTTGCCTCTTACCGTGAGGTGAGGCAGCAGTTGGGGCTGCTGAAAGACATAGCCGACACGCCGCCGGTGAACCGGCAGGAACTGTGTTGCTGAATGCCAGACAACATCAGCCTCGCCAATGTGAATCTGGTCGGCAGCACCGCCGCGTTCCAGACCTGCCAGTAACCGCAGGATTGTGGTCTTGCCGGCACCTGAAGGCCCATAGAGCGCGGTCACCCCATTCGGAATTGAGAGGTTAACTGCCAACTGGTACCGTTCACTGCGCTTGATACAGAGGTTTGCTGTAATCAACGGCGATTCCCCCCAGCCACTACCACCTGATACCTTCGGTTCAGCGTGTAGACGCAGAGCAGCAGCACAAACGAAAACAGCAGCAGCCCGCCTGCGAGTATATGCGCGCGGTCATAGTTGAGCGTTTCAACCTGCTCGAACAGGGCAATAGACAACACCCGGGTCTCGCCAGGAATACTCCCGCCGATCATTAGTACAATGCCAAATTCCCCGACTGTATGTGCAAATGCCAGGCATGCGCCGATAATGAAGCCGCGCCGACAAACTGGTACAACCACGGAAAAGAATCGATCGACCGGCCCTGCCCCCATGGTTTTGGCAGACTCGAGCAACTGTTCTGACAAACCTTCAAAGGCAACCTGCAGGGGTTGGACATAAAACGGCAGGGAATAGAACACGGAGCCAATTACAAGCGCTTCAAAGGTAAATGCCAGCGGTGCTCCGGTTATTGATGCCCAGATTTGTCCGACAGGTCCGGTTGGCGCAAAAGCGATCAACAGGTAAAAGCCCATGACCGTCGGCGGCAAAACGATAGGCAGTGCAATCAGCGGTTCGGCCAGCACCCGCCAGCGACTCCTGGTGCGGCCCAGCCACCAGGCGGCAGGTGTGCCGACAATGACAAGTATCAGAGTCGTCACCGCTGCCAGCTTGAACGTCAGCCAGAGCGCGTCGAGGTCTTCGCTCATTCGCCGTTTTCGAGGCGCCGCAGGTACGCATCGATGAGACGGCCAGCAATCGAGACGCCGGTAGGGCGATTTGGCAGATTGCTGTAGTGGAACCAGTTGGCGTCTGCAATCTCCTCCTCCTGAAACACAAATTCGCCAGACGCGTATTCCGCATGAAATCCCAGCATCAGTGAATTTGGAAACGGCCAGGCCTGGCTACCGAAGTAACGAAGGTTTTTCACCCTGATGCCAACCTCTTCCATTACCTCGCGATGTACTGTTTCTTCGATGGATTCGCCGGGTTCGACAAATCCGGCCAGGGTCGAGTAGAAGTTTGCTCTGCCGCGGGCATTGCGTGCCAGCAAGAGTTCCTCGCCGCGCGTGACCAGCACAATGATCGAAGGCGACAGTCGTGGATAAAACAACAGGTTACAGTCTGGACACTTGCGTGAGCGATCCAACTCTGAGTTGGTCGTTTCTTTGCCACACTTGCCGCAGAACTGGTGGTCGTGGTGCCATTCCACGATTTGTTTGGCACGTGAGATGAGATTGAATACGTCTTCATCAACCTTGCCAAGAAATGTCCACAGGGTATTGAACTCGTAGCCTGGTGGTTCCTCGGCCTCGGGGTCAACTTCTGAGGCAAAGACTGGCAGGTCGCCGATCATACCCAGGTAATGCTGTTCTATCTGTTCCATGCCCAGCCAGCGATACTCGTCATCATTGAGTGGACGCCAGGGGGTGACGTTGTCGATTGACAGTATTTCGCCATCAGAGATAACAATGTGGTGGCTGTCATTCCAGCTGGCGGGTGGTGCAACACCCGGCGAAAATTGTAGAGATTCCATAATGTATCGGGACTGGTATGCTGTTGACGGCACTTTACCATAGTGATGCCACTCTGGTGGTGTCAGGTCAGGTGCTTAACCGCGTACGGGTGTACGCGCCAGTGCAAACACTGATACTGCTGAGGCCCCGGCGCGCTGCAGAGTTGTTGCTATCTCGCTTACCGTAGCACCCGTTGTCACTACATCGTCAACGATGCCCACATGTTGGTCTCGCGCCTTGTTGCTCGCAATGAACGCGCCTCGCAGGTTTTGTTGCCGTTTGCGCCGATCGAGCAGGCGCTGCGCCGGCGTGTCGATCACACGCTGACAAAGTGTTGGATCAATGGGAATGCCGGCGTGACGGGCTATCACAGTGCTGATCTCCAGTGCCTGGTTAAATCCACGTGTCTTTCGGCGGGATGGATGCAGGGGAACCGGCAGCAGCAGGTCAGGGCGCTGCTCTGGCTGCAGTCGTGGGGCTATCGCCTGCGCCAGTGCATGACCAAACAGCAGGTTACCCTGCTTGAATGCCTGAATGAGTCTGTCGACCGGCGTTGCGTAGAGAAGCGGCGCGATGCATTGCAGGTAAGGTGGCGGATACTGCCAGCATCGGCCGCAAACCGGTCCTGGCAGCGCAAGCGGTTCGCCGCAACGCTGGCAAGCGTGAGTTACCCACGGCAGGTCAGTGATGCAGTCGTGGCACAGGTCAGTGTCTGGGCTGCCTGGCGCGAGGCAGAGCAGGCAGGTTGGTGGTAATAGTGAAAACGAGAAGTTGCGCAGCATCTCCTGATTCTGTCGCGGGTGCGCTGTGGTGCGCCATCAGTCAATCGCGACAGTCAGTGTAAGTCTTACTCAGGGCAGGGGTGCGCATCCGCCAGATCGGGGTTACAAAGGCTGACACGCTGTAAGTAAGTCGCCCAGCCGGCCACTTCCTCATCGCGGACTTCTGGCTGGTGTGGCTCAAAAGGCGGCACGCGTCGAACCATGCGAACGATGTACAGGTAGTCATTACCCTGGATTGCCTTGTTGAGGCTTACTTCTCCTTTTGCCAGCAATTTGTTCTCACCACACATGATAAGCCGCACCGCTGTGGGGTAGTCGTTTTCGAGGCCAGCGAAAAGGTTAAAGTGCTGAACCAAGGTGCAGGCATCCTGCAAACGCCTCACCTCGGCCATCAGAATCTCGATGGGATCGGTATCTTTCAGGCGGGCGTGCGATTCGAGCGACAGTTTTCGTTGCCATACTGTTGCGGTTTCGCCAGCTGGAACAAAATCTGAAAGCCGGGTCTCACTGTTGTTGAACTGGTATACAAGTTCCCAGCCGGGTGGTGGGTCTATGAGTAATTGCTCGCTGGATTTAATGACGTCCGGTGTGCTGGCACATGAAGCTAACGCTGCCAACACAACAATCAGGGACAACCTATGCAGATCTCCCCACCATGCCTGGCCACTGGTCAGGGATTTCCTGGCAAGGGGATTCATTCTGTTGCCATCATCGATTGTGCCTCACGCTCAAGTGATACGAGCCTTTGTACCCAATTGCGAATGCCACCAAAGTCCTCGTCAGAGACACCAAAGGCGCGACGAATATCGTCCAGCAGGCACTGTTCTTCGATTTCGAAAGCCCCATCTGCCCAGCCAAGGCGGATGAGCGACAGCAGCGCAATGATCCTTGAGCGCCGGGTATCAAAGATGTCCTCAACGCCAGTAACGGGGATGTAGTGCGGCTCGAACGATCCGGCAATACCAAGTTCAACGCGCATTTCCTGCATCATCTCTCGCTCACCCACAGAGAGTTCGCCATCCGAAACAACCACGTTGTGTGCGAGGCAGAAAAACGCCTCTTTCTGGGATCTGGTCAGTGAAGCAAGGAACATGTTTTTATTGTTTTTCTTCCAGTTGGTGCCACGGTATTACTCATCTGGTGCGATGAGTGTGACCTCGTAGTGATAGATTTCATCGTCTCGCATCGTCGTCACCTTGACGACATCGCCTGGCACGAACTGCTCCAGTTCCGACAGAAGCGAATCCTCGTTGGTAACTGGTTCATCTGCGACGGCAATAATGATATCGCCAAGATGGATATTGCCGCGAGAATCTTCCCGGACGCCCACCATACCAGCAACGTCAGCGGGCAACCCCTCGCGAACAGTCAGGATAGGTACCCCTTTGACCCGGAGCCTGCCCGCCCAGGAATCGCTGAGTGTCTCAATGCCAAGAACGGGACGAAACAATTTGCCGTGGTCGATCAGTTGGGGAATGATGCGCTTGACCGCGTTGACAGGAATGGCAAAACCGATGCCGGCACTCGCGCCACTTGGGCTGAAGATGGCAGTGTTGACACCGACCAGTTCGCCACGGGAGTTAAGCAGGGGACCGCCAGAGTTGCCAGGATTAATGGCTGCGTCAGTCTGGATGACGTCTTTGATGGTTCGATTGGTAATGGATTTGATCTCGCGTCCCAGGGCGGAGACCACCCCGACGGTCAGCGTGGTGTCCAGTGCAAAGGGATTGCCGATAGCGAGCACCTTGCGTCCAACGGACAACTGTTCAGAATCGCCGAGTGGAATTGGGGTCAGGACCTCATCCGGTGCGTCGATGCGAAGCAGCGCAATATCTTTCTCGGGCGCTGCGCCAACCAGCTTTGCCTCATAACTCTTACCCGATGAGAGGTTTATGGTGACCTTGTTGGCACGATAGACAACGTGGAAGTTCGTGACGATCAGACCACTTTTGTCCCACACAAAACCGGTGCCGCTGCCACGGGGAATCTCCATGACATTAAGTGAAAAGAGATTGCGCTGCAGTTGTGTATTGGTCACAAAAACCACAGATGGGCTTATGTCGCGGTAAACCGCAATGTTGTTACTCTCATCTTCTGTCAGGTGATCGATGATGGAGGGTTCAGCAGCATCAGCAACCGCGCCTGCCGGGAGAGACTGCGTATTTTCACCTGACAGTGAGACAAAAACGAAGCCGCCGACAATAGCCAGCGCCGCGAAAATTATGATCAGCCGAGGGTTCATCGGATCACCTTGAATCAGCACATATTACATAGAGTGCGTTTTTACGGCAGGGTTCCTTTAACGTGTCGTTGGCGTAATTTTATCGACTGTCTCGCTGCCTGCAATAAACTCGTTCAGTTCGTAAATATCGCTGGGTGAAAGAGAGCCAACAACCTGCTTGAGCCGAAGCGTATCCTTGATGTACTGGTACCTTGCGCTGGCGTACTGGAATTGGGCGGCAAACAGGCGCTGCTGGGCCAACAGGACGTCAACAATATTCCGCGTACCAACTTCATAGCCGGTCTGGGTTGCATCAAGTGCACTCTGGCTGGACTCGATGCCGCGCAGGCGTGCCCTGACCCTGGCCACATCGGTATTGATGGCGCTATAGAGGTTACGAGTGTTTTCCACGACCGTGCGCTGGGTCAAATCGAACGTCCGCTGGGCTGCTTCCAGTTCAAATCCCCGTTGCCTGGCGGCGGACATGGTTGCCAGTCCGCTGAAGAGCGGTACGTTCAGTGCCAGCGTTGCGGTTGTTTGTTCTGTCGCACCGCCGGTTGCCGCCTGGCCGCTGTTGCTCTCCTGGTAGTTGATTCGCGCATCGACTGTCGGCAGGTGACCGCTGCGCGCTACCTGGATGGCTCGCCTTGCGGTTTCGACTGATTCGCGTGACGCAGCGAGTTCAAAGTTGCCTTCCAATGCTGCCTTGACCCATGCTTCCTCATCACGCGGCTCCGGAAATTCTACCGGGAACTCTGTCGACAGCCCAAATACCTCACGATAAGGCTGACCGGTCAGGCGTAGCAGGGTTTCGAAGGTCACAACCTGTGCACCCTCGGCTTCAATCACATTCACCGTCGAACTGTCGAAGGCAGCGGTTGACTCCAGTACGTCAGTGATGGCAACCAGGCCCACATCAAAGCGCTGTTGCACCTGCTCAAGCTGGCGCTGGACGGCGTCACGTTCTGCTTTTGCCGCACTCAGTCGATCCTGCGCTTCCAGAATGCTGAGGTAGCTGTCGGAGACGCGGTAAATAAGCGCCTGTTGTTCAGCGGCAAAGTTCGCTGCCGCCTGCGCTTCGACATTTTTTGACTGCTGAAAAGTGAACCAGCGGCCCAGGTTAAAAAGCGGTTGTGTGACCTGCACCGACCAGGAATTCGAATTGTAGTTCTGCGTTCGGGAGCTAATTGTGATCCCGCCGCTTGGATCAAAGGCGAAGTCAGGACTGGTTCGCTCTATGTTGGTTGTGCTCACCGATCCTGTCGCATTCGGCAACAATCCGGACCTGGCCTGCCCAATCACTTCCCGGCGTGCCTGGTAGCTTGCCTTGGCAGACGCCAACTGCGGATCGTTGGTTACCGCAAGCTCATAGATCTCAGCGAGAGTCGCCGCCTGTGCAGTCGACGCCAGCGTTATGGCACCCGCAATCGCAATAGATCTGGCAATAGAATTGAAACTCATAAAATGTCCCTTTTTCATAACTGTATGCTCGATGAGCAGGTTAAAGACCCCTCAGGCGGCACGTAGCATAAATTCCGAGCGCATCATATGCCAGCAAACGACGATAAGGGGATAGAAAAACACGGTTATACGCCCAAATTGCTCACCTTGTTTGACGTTTCCTTATGGATTCTGGTTTAAAGCGGAGATTCCAGGTGGGGCGAATGGCCCCATTGCCTGTTCCAGATGCCCCGCAACGGCAAGACAAATGTCTTCCCTGAAAGGCCGGGCGACAATCTGCAGACCGATGGGCATGCCTGTGCTGGATGTCCCGCAGCGAATAACGGCACCCGGCCAGCCAGAGAGGTTATAGGCCATGGTATAGCTGTACGCTGCCATATCTTCTTCCTGCCCGTGAGGAATAGCGGTATGCGCATTGACGGGGCACAAAAGCACATCAAAGTCGTTAAAGAAACCCAGCATTGAACTCCGATAGCTGTCCCAGAGTTCAATCACCCGGGCAAACTCGCGGTTGCTGATGCCGTTGTCCTGCCGACTGAGGCTTGCCGCAATTCTGGGGCTTGGCGTTGTGGTTCTGGCATCCTCCAGCAGTGCTTCGACCATCTCACCACCGTCAGCGCCGAACACCCGGGAAATAATGAAACTGCTCATCTCTACGCCAGACGGCCTGGCCTCGGTGACAGCCTGACCCTGTGCCTGTAGCCTGTCCACGACCGCCTGGATCGCGTTGACGATATCCCCGTCAGGTTTCTTGATACCGTTGTCCGTGTGGAAAGCAAAACGCAACGAATTGACATCGATGCTGTCGGGATCAATGGTTGGACTGGCGAGGACGTGGGGGTCGATCAGGTCCGGACCTTTGATGATGTTCAGCAGGATGACGAGATCTTCAACATATCGGGCCATTGGACCCGGTTGTGAGAGCGGGGCAATCATGCCAGAACTCGGCAGTGCATTGCCGGTGCAGGGCACGAGACCTGTGGTGGGTTTTATCCCGGTGATGCCACAGAAGTGACTGGGTAGCCTGATACTTCCGCCTGTATCCGTACCGATGTCAAAAGGAGAGGCCCCGGCGGCTATAATTGCGGCGGCACCCCCGCTACTGCCGCCCGGTGTTAGCAGGGGATTGTACGGATTGTTGGTTCTGCCATAGACGAGGTTGTCTGTCTGGAACCACAGCGTAAACTCGGGCGTGTTGGTTTTTCCCAGCATGATTGCGCCAGCATCTTTCAGGCGCGCCACGACTGTCGCATCCCGACCCGGACGATACTCCTTTCGTCCCAGCGTGCCCCAGGTGGTGACGGCGTCACTGGTGTCGAGACTGTCCTTTATCGTCATTGGTACGCCATGAAGGGGGCCGCGGAGTTGTCCGTTAGCCAGTTCAGCATCGTACTTTTCGGCGTATTTAAGCGCCAGTTCCGCCGTTGACAGCACTACCGCATTCAATGCGGGATTAATGCGCTCGATCCGGTCGAGGAAGCCCCTGACCACGTCAGCGGATTTGATCTTTTTCTGCCGGATGGCCCCGGCAAGAATTGATATGGGGGCGTCGAGTAGTTCGTCCATTGCTGAAATCCTTGTGCCGCCTGCTGGCCAGTCATGGAAAGAATACAGGAACCAGGCTGGTTCCGACCCCTGATTATACAGCGTGCTGGTCCATTCTTGTTTTCCGCCGGTTCACCTCGGAGACAAGCGTGAGGTTTTTGAACACAGGAAGGATGACCCGCGCTCTGGGTGCGGGTTTGACAGCGCCCCTGTTGGGGGTGAAACTCGCCGTCCCACTATCGTGACACGGCACAGACATGCTGAGCCAAACAGAATTCCTGCTGCCCACCCTGTTGATTGTGCTTGCTGCGGCATACCTGACCAAGCGAACAAAATATCGTTTTCTTGCCTTTGGTACTGTCGCTATTGCGGCCGCCGCCCCGCTGGGACTGTTTTCACCTCTACCCGCTACTATTGAACTGGTCTTGCTCGCCGGCACAGCAGCCATGCTTGTTGGCGTTATGTCGGATGCCGTTGGTGAACGATATCCGGTGCGAACGCTGATGGTAATGCTTGGTCTATGGCTTGCGTTGACGCTCAGTGATGTGGCTCCTATCTGGCCGCTTTCGATCGTGGGCCTGATGTTTGGGGTTGTGATCCTGCGGGTGCGTTTTCGACCCAATGTCGCGACTGTATGTCTGGGCTTGACCGTGTTGTTGGCCGTTATTGGGCTTGGGTTACAGGCCACAGAAATCCTTGATTGGCCTGGTAGTCTGGTTCGGGAAGTCCTGCCGTCTGTGCTGGGCGTTTGCCTGACACTCCTGCTGGCTGAACGCAGCGTGTTTGAAACACAACAGCGGGACCGAACGATTGACATGGTTGCTGAGCATCGAACCAGGCTGGAAGCGCAATTTACCCAGGCCCAGAAACTGGAGAGCCTGGGGCTGTTGGCGGGCGGGATCGCACATGACTTCAACAATATGCTGACCAGCATACTGGGCTACGCAAGCCTCGCCATGAAAAAACTGCCACCGGACAGTGAGGTCAGAAAGGATCTTTACATGGTGATGTCTGGCGCGCGTCAGGCAGTAGACCTCACTTCCCAGATGCTGGTCTACGCCGGTAAAGGATCCATTGAATTTGTTGGTCTCGACATCTCCCGTACCTATTCTCAGATGAAGGGGCTTGTACATTCCATATTGCCGGCGAAGGTGAACTTCACTGAAAACCTGGCCCAGGGCCTGCCTGCGATGCGCGGCGACAGCAGCCAAATAGGCCAGGTCATCATGAACCTGATCGCCAATGCCGTGGATGCGCTCGAGGATGAGCAGGGCACAATAGCCGTCACCACGGGTCTGTCAGACCTGGATGGGATGACCTTGCGGCGCTGTTTTTTTGCCGAGGACAGGGAACCGGGTGCTTACCTGTATCTCCGCGTCCAGGACTCTGGCGTTGGTATCTCCAGCAGCCAGATGGAGCGGATTTTTGACCCTTTTTATTCGGATAAGGAAACACGCCGCGGATTGGGTCTGGCATCCCTCTCGGGTATTGTGCGCCAGCATCATGGCGTTATCAGCGTGATCTCAAAACCAGGAGCCGGAACCGAGTTTACGATCTACTTTCCTGCCGTTACGTTGGCAGACAGTGAACCGGTGGTGCCAATCAATGAGCCTGTCGCCGAACGAACCAGGCCGCGGCTGTTGATAGCAGATGATGATTCGAGAATACGGGGACTGCTTGCATCGGTGCTCGAGCCGCTCCACGCTGATCTGACCTTCACTGAGGACGGTCGGGAAACACTTGATCTTTTTGAAGAGCACGGGGGGCGTGGATTCGATCTATTGGTGCTCGATTGTACGATGCCAAAATTGTCTGGTACCGAGGTCTATCAGCATATAAGGCGTGGTGGTTCGAGAGTACCGATTGTGCTGATGAGTGGCTACCAGGAAGGTCAGGTGTCTCGACATATCCAGAACGACCCGGCTGCGATATTCGTGAAAAAACCGTTCCAGGTGGACGAGTTTCTTGACCAGGTGCGTTCGTCCCTCGCATCTGTAGAAGTGGCAGCCCGGGCAAAATGCTGCCACTTCTAC
>CAYGNA010000038.1:15220-19147 GCA_964351065.1 uncultured Pseudomonadales bacterium | reverse complement strand
ACCATGATCAACGCCTTGCTATCGGCCCAACCCCGCCCGACACAGGCAATGAGGGGCGCGTTGGAGGCTGGACGCGTTTTACTGACCAGCGCGACTATGACGATGAAGCTATTGTTGCTATCTCGGACAGCTGGTATCCGAGTATCGCGGCGCGTGGTACTGCCATGCGTATCCACGCACCTACTGTGGACCACACCGTACATTTTGTGACATCGCTACCGATTGCCAGCCTGCAGGCGGATGACTTTCTACTGGTAGAGTTTGAAACACGGGTTGCAAACGATGGCTACCTGATAGAAGACGGCAATATCTGGAGCCCTGATGGCACCCTGATCGCTCGCTCCCGCCAACTCGCGATGATGATGCCGCGGAACTGATTTTACCGATTGCGGTGCTCAAGTTCCTCGCGCATCTTGTTGTGCGCGGCTTCATCCAGCGTGAACCTGGCGAACAGGAAAGTACCAACGGTGTAACACACCAGCGGGAACAGGCCGTAGAGCGTAACCATCGCCAGCTGAACTGTCATGGTTTGCTCCTGGTTTGGTACAAAGCCGGAAAACTGCAGGACGTAGCCGGTAATAAAAATCATTACGCCGGTAGCGCTCTTCTGGACAAAATTGAACGCGGCAAAGTAGGAGCCTTCCTTACGCTCACCGGTCATGTACTCGTCGTAATCGATAATGTCGCTCTGCACCGAGGGGGCGATGGTACCGCCACAGCCTGCCGCCAGTCCGGCAAAAACGGCCAACCCAAAGATGGTGTAACGCGCATATCCGGCTCAAGCCAGGGCAGGCAGAACATGCCACCAAACGACAGACCGGTCAGCATCATGGAGAACATCCAGAGTCGCAGCTTGCCGAATCGGCGCGATAGTGGAATCCACATCGGCACCGACAGCGTGGATGGAATCATGTAGCTGAGGATGATCACGGCAGCGAGTTCCGGCCGGCCAATGACGTATTGTGCAATGTACAGTGTCAGCAGGCCGATGACGGCACTACCGATATTCTCGACAAATGTCACCACCAGCACCAGGCGTGCATGTACGTTCTGCCAGACGTCCCTGAATGCACCAAACGGACTGTCGTTCACACGACCCTGGAAGTCCCGTCGTTCTTTTAACTTGAATACCGCGTAGACAATCAGAATACCTGTGATGAATGCTGCCAGTGCACTCAGTTCAAAGGCGGTCGTTCTCACCGCAGCTTCACTTTCCTGCTCTGCATTGATCAGCAATTGCATGCTGACAAGTGCCAGGATACTGCCAATCGTGAACGCCGCATGACGCAGGCCGTACAAGCGACTGCGCTCGTGATAGTTGGGGGTCAGTTCAGCACCCAGCGACATGTGAGGGACAATAAAAATTGTTGCCGCCGAGTAAAATCCAATGACGCCAATCGCCATCCAGGCAACAAGATAACCCCCGGTCAGGGATTCAGGCGGCGAAAACACCCAAATGAACATAGCAGACAGCGGCAGAATACTGACCAATAACCAGGTACGTCGGCGCCCGAGCCTGGACCTGGTGCGATCACTCAGATAACCCACCAGCGGATCAGACACCGCGTCCCACACCCGCGAGATGCCAAAAATAGTCCCCATAATTGCCGGGGCTATCAAAAGCACATCCGTAGAGAATTTCATGATGTAGAGATTGATGAGCAGGTACATATAGCCCGCACCGATACCTGGCGCACCATAAGCCGATATTACGCTCCACTTCAGGCGGTCAGGAACCCCTGTCGATCCAGCCGGGGTCTGCTTTTCCAGTGTTGAATCTGTCATTACCAACCTCAAGTTTTCGAGGGCAATATAGCGTGTCTTGGCCAGCAAGACTACCGGTACGCAGAGCACTGGATTCAGCTTGAGCTTCCTATTACATTGCGCTTCGGGAAGGTAAAAAAAACAGAGGGAAAAATGTCAAAAACAATATTGCTAACAATACTGCTGTGTTGCGCTACCACTACCATGGCGGCACCAAAAAGTGGCTTGCCAACCGCAAAACCCGAAAGCGTTGGCATGTCGAGTGAACGGCTGAAACAGGTCGATCGCGTCATGCAAGGTTACATCGACAACCAGTTGGTGCCTGGCACCGTTACGCTCGTCGCGCGCAAAGGCAAGGTTGTCCATTTTAAGGCACAGGGTATGCGTGATGTTGAAAATGGTAAAGCCATGACGACGGATACCATTTTCAGAATTGCCTCCATGACCAAACCAATCGCTTCAGTGGCACTGATGATGCTATATGAAGAAGGTCACTTTCAGTTGAATGATCCGATTGAAAAATGGCTACCGGAATTCAGCAACATGAAGGTGCTGGTGCCAAATGGTGACACAGACGGCGGCACACCCTATCGCCTGGAAGATGCGAAGCGCTCGATCACCGTCAAACACATGCTGACGCATACCGCCGGGCTGATGAGTTCCTACCGCAACGGCCACATGACAATCTGGCAGGATCAGGAACGGATCAAACCGGGAGAAGACCTCGAGCAGTGGACGAAACTACTGGCCAAATTGCCCCTCAACTACCAGCCTGGAGAGCACTGGGAATACTCCCAGGCAACCAGCGTAGTGGGCCGCCTGGTTGAAGTCATGTCGGGCATGACGCTGGACGAGTTTTTAAAGGAGCGAATTTTTGAACCGCTGGACATGACAGACACCCACTTCTACCTGCCAGAAGACAAACTGGACCGATTTGCTGCCCAGTATCGACCAGGCGATGACGGCAAGATTGTCCTGCAGGATGCCCCGACGGCAGATTCACGCTACGTGGCAGAGCCTCACTCGTTTTTCTCTGGTGCCGGTGGCCTGGTTTCCACTGCGGCTGACTACGTCAGATTTCAGCAGATGATGCTAAATGGTGGTGAACTGGACGGCGTGCGAATTCTCGGGCGAAAGACCGTTGAAACCATGTTCGCCAATCATATCGGTGACTTGCCGGTCTGGTTGCGCGGACCAGGCGCTGGTTTTGGGCTGGGTTATTCGGTGATACTGGATCGGGGGCTCGCTAGCACTTCACAGAGCGAAGGCTCGGTAGGCTGGGGTGGCGCTTTTTGCACTATCTTCTGGATCGACCCCGCCGAAGACCTGATAGGCATCATGATGACCCAGGTTCGACCTTATACCCATATCAACATTCGCCAGGACTTTACCAGCGTGGTGAACGCTGCTATCACTGACTAGACAACTGATTGGGAGAACATCGTGAAACGTAACATCCTGCTGATTACCACCGACCAGATGCGCTACGACGCACTGGGCTGCAATGGCGGCAGGGTCGCACGTACACCCGTGATTGACCGCCTTGCTGCAGAAGGCATCAACTACAGGCGGGCCCACAATCAGAACGTGGTCTGCATGCCAGCCAGGGCAACTATCATGACGGGCCAGCACGTGGCAACTCACGGCGTCTGGATGAACGGCACTTCGCTGCCAGAGGAGACGCCTACCGTGGCACATTACCTCGCGGACCACGGTTATCGCACCGCGCTGCTTGGCAAAGCCCACTTTGAGCCCTGGCTGGGCGACCCGGCCACGTTCTTTGAAAACAGGATGGCAAACGAGGGCAACAACGGACCGCACCGCGGCTTTGAACGCATGGAACTCGCCAACCATTTTTTCGAGGGGCACAGCCACTACGATCGCTGGATGGAAGCGAATCATGCCGCGCTGAAAGAGAAGTTCTACCCCATGGTCACCAGCAAGGGCCAGAACACGATTGGCCGGGGTGACACCGGCGCTATACAGGTATGGCCAACAGATGTGCCCCGCAGTCTCTATCACACTGACTGGGTCGCAGATCGCACCCTCAACTGGCTGGGCGAAATTGGCGATGACCCGTTCTTTTGCTGGATGAGTTTTCCAGATCCCCATCACCCCTGGGACCCACCCGCATCAGAAATATCAAGAGTGAACTGGCGCGAG
>CAYGNA010000038.1:0-15210 GCA_964351065.1 uncultured Pseudomonadales bacterium | reverse complement strand
CAACGAGAAGCCCTGCTGCGCGCAAGACCCGCTCACTGGCTCGGCTACTATGAAGGCACGCTCTGGACCAACCTTGAGTCGCCTCGTGAGTTTGTGCCAAAAAATCTGACTCCGGACCAGATACGCGAGATCAACGCCATGAATCACATAGAGAATGAGCTGATTGATGAAGCCTGCGGTCGGGTGATCGACTGGCTTAGCGCAAACGGGAAACTCGACTCAACGGATATTTTTTTCACTACCGATCATGGTGAGCTGCAGGGTGACTTTGGCCTGCTTTTCAAAGGTCCGTATCATATCGACGCACTCATGCGACTGCCGTTTATCTGGCGGCCAGGAGACTTAAGGCAAACCTCAGGCACCGAGATCAACAGACCTGTTGGTCACCTGGATCTCGCGCCGACTTTCTGTCACATCGCCGGGCTTGAAGTGCCCACCTGGATGGAAGGCAAGATGCTGCCGCGCTCAGACAGCGAAGCAGAGGCGCAGCAGCGCGAGTTTGTGCTGACCGAGTGGGACTCGGTACACGGCCCTGTCGACATGCACCTGAAATCCATTTACCACCATGACGGCTGGTTGTGTACGGCCTACGAGAAAAGCACGCTATACGACGGCACCGAAGGCGAGCTCTACAATATGAAAGAAGACCCGGAGCAGCGGGTTAACAGGTGGACTGACAAATCTCTGGCCGGGCTGCGAGCCGATCTGGTTGCCACACTCTATGACGCTCTGCCACCCGCTCGCGAGCCAAAACTCGAACGCAAGGCACCGGTCTGATGCCAGGGTCTTTTACGAGCTGACGAGGCCAAAGCCTGGCTTAGGGAATCGAATAATGACTGACAAAAATGCTGATGCGGTTCGCGGGGTAATAAATAGTTTTCCATTACCTGCAAGAGAGCAACTGCTCAAAATTCGGGCGCTGATTCACCATACTGCAGCGGCGCTCGAGGGCGTTGGCGAAATAGAAGAAACGCTTAAATGGGGAGAACCCGCTTACCTTACCACCGCAAGTAAATCTGGCAGCACAATCCGCCTGGGCTGGAAGGCAGCAGCACCAGATGAGTGCGCCATTTACTTCATTTGCGACACTCACCTGATTGACCGCTTCCGCACACTATTCCCGCACCTGAGGTATGAAGGTAATAGAGCAATTTTGCTAGATGTGCATGAAGAACTGGATACAGAGGCACTCAGCCATTGCCTGGGCATGGCGCTCACCTACCATCTGGAAAATCGGCGAGCCCGGCGCATAAAACGTTAAACCTCAGGTGTGATAGAGGTTTTCTTTGGCATCCAGCAGAAGTCTCGCATCCAGGTCCTGGACGTCAGCTGCTGCAGCCGGTTTACGCTGCACCTGCTCAAGGATCATCTTACCCAGGGACGGCAGTTCATCCCTTGGCATAAAGGTATCAACCTGCCACAACTTTGAGCGAATAAACGCCTTCGGACAATGAAAGTAGACCTGCCTGACATCAACGACAATCGCTAGCCTCGGCGGTTTGCCAGCGTGCGCCACTTTCGCAAGGTAGTCTGCGTGATCGGTAATGTAGGCACTGCCGTTAATGCGCAGCGTTTCGTCCATCCCGGGAATCATCAGGATTAA
Organism: uncultured Pseudomonadales bacterium; assembly: GCA_964351065.1. Lineage (GTDB taxonomy): Bacteria > Pseudomonadota > Gammaproteobacteria > Pseudomonadales > Azotimanducaceae > JANQJA01. Next base: position 13,607 of record CAYGNA010000038.1, on the reverse strand, counting down.
CCCAACCTCAGGGTTCACAACGATGTTGGAGAGCGTATCCGCCAATCGGTTACCTGGCCTTTCCGGGATTAACAGCGTAGTGTCGTCCAGCACCCGTACGAAACCAGGCCCATCGCCCCGCGGCGAAGCATCAGCCATACCGCCCGCCGCGCCAGAAGCAATGACGAGAAACGGCGAGCGTTCTATAAATGCAATCGAATGAGGCTCAAGCGCGCTTAAGACTTTGGCCCGGGTAGCCGGACTGGCAATGCCGTTGATCGATTGTAATTGATCAATCGTTGTAACGAGGGAAATACCCTGTGGTCGTGTCATGCTGATGCCTCGAGTGCAAGTCTTGTGTAAATGTCTCACGTAAACATCTCACGTTAAAGTCTCAGGTACATGTATTGCAAGATTACGCCGGTGCGGGCTGCTGCCATGGCGAAGCGATTGAAAGCAGTGATACATTGGGGGTTATACTGCCCGCACAAAAATCCCGCATTGAGAGCAAATGCGGCGCAACAAAAGCAAGAGGGAAATCACATGTTCGAGAAACTCACACAGTTAGCCTGTTGCCTGCTCATTGCGGCAACCTGCGCCGCCGCCGAGGTCAAGCTCACCAGTCCCCAGGGAACGCTGGTAGGCGCAACTGCACCGGGTGTTGATATGGTTCGCGTCTTTAAGGGTATTCCTTATGGGGTGCCACCAGTAGGCCCTCGCCGCTGGCACCACGCAGAAGCCGCAAACGGCTGGCAGGGCGAGCGACTGGCAACGCAATTCAGCCCGGTTTGCCTGCAGCATCCTTATCCGACCGGCACCTTTTTTGCGAACCCGGCAAAAATCAGCAGTGAGGACTGTCTCTACCTGAATGTGTGGAGTGCCGCACCGGCGGACAAGAAACTACCGGTCATGGTCTGGATTCATGGCGGTGGGCTCACCCGGGGTGATGGCGCAACCTCAGCTTACAACGGCACTGCGCTGGCGCAGAAAGGTGTTGTGGTTGTCACCATCAATTATCGCCTCGACATTTTTGGCTACTTCAATCATCCCGACCTGAAGGATGCTGACGGACAACCCTTGGCGAACTTCGGCACAACTGATCAGGTACTGGCCCTGAAATGGGTTAAAGACAATATCAGCGCATTTGGTGGCGACCCGAACAACGTGACCATTTTTGGCGAATCGGCGGGTTCGTTCAGCGTGCATCACCTGATGGCAACGCCATTGGCGAAAGGCCTGTTCCATCGCGCTATCGGGCAAAGCGGCAGCGCGCTCGGTCCCATGGACAACCTCACAGACAATGACAGCCCCGCCCACGCGATGGCAATGAAGTTGCAGACACAGGCGGGAGCATCGAGCCTGCATGACCTGGTCCATATTGACGGGGCGAAGTTACTGTCTCTCTCACAGGGCACACGCTTCCGCCCGGCGGTTGACGGTACTGTTTTTCCAGGGGAAATCAGAGCACAGTTTGAGCGTGGAGACTTTAACGCAGTTCCTCTCATGGTAGGCTTTAACGCACACGAGGGCACAACGCTTGGGGTCACCTATCGCATCCCGAAAACCGCCGATGCCTACGTCGACACCGTCAGGAAACAGTATGGTGAATTGGCAAACAGGTTTCTCGAGATTTATCCCGCGGCCAATCTGCGTACATCGGTCCTTGACGCCTTCCGCGACGGGTTTGTGACAGAAAGCATGCAAACCTGGGCAATGAACATGGAGCAGACTGGCCAGCCTGCCTATTTGTATTACTTTACATTCGAACCTGCCGGACCTGAACTGGGCGCCTATCACGCGGCTGAAATTGTGTATGCTTTTAACAATGTTTCACTCGTGAACCCGGCTGCTGACGAGCGCCATACAAAACTGGCAGAGGCGATGAGCGACTACTGGACCAACTTTGCCAAAACAGGTGATCCCAATGGCAGGGGACTGAAGAAATGGCGCCCCTATACTTTTGCCAAACGTAACTATGTTGAGTTGGGTGAGACTATTGCGTCGAAAAAAGACCTGCTACCTGGCATCTGGGAGTTTCAGCAGGTGCTGCGTAACAGCCGATAGGGACCTCGACATAATCAGAAAGATTTTGTCAGCCAGAACCGAATGGTGTGATCCGGGGTTCGATCAGTGATGCCAGCCAGGTAACCCCCCTGCAGGTGCCACCCTTCACCCCAGAACACCTGCACGGTCGGACCAATCTGGTGCTGCTGCTCATCAAAACCCTGGATGTCCTTTAGCAGGCCGTATGAATTAAACATTGATACGCTGAGCAAAACCCGGGCTGAATAGCTGTAGTTCAGGCTGCCACGCGTTTGCAGACTGACCCCGGAGACGTGGTTTTCGCCAAACTGCGCTGCAGTCAGCACAAGCAGGCGCGCCATCCAACGGTCATTCAACTGGACATCATTCATCCAGTTGACGCCAACTACGTTTGGTCGCCCACTGTCTGACAACTTGAGGTCAAATCGCACACCAGTCTGCCAGCTTGCGCTGACATCAGGGAGCTGCTGAAACAACTCTAGCTGGACAAAATCGTGTTTATATTCGCCGCGGGCGTTCTCCCGTTGCTGCGCGACCACGCGCCACATTGTGTCACCGTTAACGGCCTGCTGATAATGCAGACGGTGTGCATACGCCTCCAAACTATCGTCGTAGGCAATACGGTACTGCAGCGATTTGTGTCCTTCATTTACCCCTGGGCCGAACACCCCGCCTGTATTCTGCGCCTTTGAATAGAGCGGGGTAACAACCAACAACAGTAAGACAACAAGATGGCGCATGACAAAACAACCTGCTCTATCTGTTACTTGATTGGTGACAACAGTTCAGGCGCAGTTACGAGTTTGCGGATGCCATGAGACTTGGTCTCCTTGAACACGTTGCCGCTTTCTGCCCACTTGTGCAGCGATTTGATGTTGAGCTTTTCGCACATGGGGCGAACGCTCCACGTTACCTGGGCAGGTGAACAGACTGCCTGGGTATAGCTTGGTCCTGTGGTCGAACCGGGGAATTGAACGGGCGTACCCGTGGAAACCGGCAGACTCCTGGGCTGGTGCAGGCCAGCTACCTGGTTGCCCTGATAGGCCATGTTCATGAAATCGAGCGCATTGTCATCGTTTACCACAAGAAACACCTGCGTTTCGACTCGCAGCAGTGGGCTCTTACAAGACTCAGGGACACAGGCGCCCAGGCCTTCGCCTGGAGTCGCGTCGCAGGTCGTGTGAACCCAATGAACTTCAATGGTATCGCCTGGCTTCACACCTTTGTAAGCGCCAGGTGCGGGAGCGAGTTCAGCAGGCGTCAGGTTGGGGGTATCGTTACAGGCAAACCCAGCGTCCCCATCAGAGACCGCAATGTTAAAACCCGGCCCTTTGTGTTCTGCCTGGGTGTGCGTGTGGATATTACAAAGATTCATTTCTGTGCTGGGCGGTGCCACTGGGAATGAAATTCCATTGAGGCCATAGCCGCTTGAAATATCGCGGGGAGTTTGGGGTCCAGCGTCGAGGCACAGGTCTCCATGTCCATGGTTGTCTGCCGCAATGGAAAATGAGGCTGCTGAAAGCGCAACAAGTAGCAGGGATCTATAACATTTCATATGTCTGTCTCTCGGTTTTTTGGCTTGTGTAATCGTGCCGCGCAAACATATAGGGCGACACAGCAATCAACAGACGCGGATGTTATTGACCAGCCCGCAGACGGACAATGCGAATTATTTTCTACCTCGTTACGGGAAAACCGTTGATTCATCTCAGTCTGCTATAGCACTGAAAACGTATCGCGCGACCTGCCACGACCATTAATCGTCATATTTCAGCAGGCATCTGGTTTATGATAGTGAGGTCAACAACACCGCGGAAGGTAAGCACATGGATAAGACGACTTCATACGTTCCACCTAAAGTCTGGGAGTGGGAAACCGGCAGCGGCGGACGTTTTGCGAGTATCAACAGGCCGATCGCCGGCCCCACGCACGACAAAGACCTACCTGTCGGCAAACACCCGCTGCAACTCTACTCGCTGGGTACCCCAAACGGCGTAAAGGTCACGATACTGCTGGAAGAACTCCTTGCTATCGGTGAGCAGGGTGCCGAATACGATGCCTGGCTGATAAACATTGGCAACGGTGACCAGTTCAGTAGCGGCTTTGTCGATATCAACCCAAACTCCAAGATCCCTGCTTTGCTGGACGTTAGTACCACACCCGCAACGCGCGTCTTCGAATCAGGGGCAATTCTGCTGTACCTGGCGGAGAAGTTTGGTGCATTTGTCCCGCAGGGCGGGGCTGAACGGGCAGAATGTATGTCCTGGCTCATGTGGCTTATGGGCAGTGCACCCTATCTTGGCGGCGGCTTTGGCCACTTTTATGCTTACGCACCCGAGAAATGGCAATATCCAATCGACCGCTACGCGATGGAAATCAAACGCCAACTGGACGTGCTTGACCGGAACCTTGCGACTCGCCAGTTCCTCTCGGGTGATGAGTACAACATTGCAGATATGGCAACCTATCCCTGGTATGGCCAACTGGTGCTGACCGGGCTCTACGAATCCAAAGAATTCCTCGATGTAGCGTCCTATACCAATGTGGTTCGATGGGCGACTGAAATTCACGAACGACCAGCCGTCAGACGAGGCCGCAAGGTTAACCGGGCCGGTGGCAGTGGTGTCGCTGAGCGTCATGATGCGAGTGACCTGGATTCACCCGCAGCCGTTTAACGTCGCACCAGCGGGAAGAGGATTTGTTTTGCAAACATCGGCAAAAACCCGGCTGACACTGGTAGCACTGCTACTGCTCGTCAGTGCCTGCGCGAGCAAACCGCCCGAGGTGAACGAGGCAATCCCCGTCCAGCGCCTGCCCGATTACAGCGGCGCCTGGGAGATTGACTACAAGCTAACCGAAGATCCCCAGCAGAAACTGCAGTACCTGTATGACATTGCGCGCAGCCAGGTTGAACAGCAGCAAAAAATGAGCGGCGATCAGCGCCGGCCACCCTCTAACGCACTTTTTGATCTGCAGGGTGTCATAAAACTGGGCACCCTGGCTGACGCGATGACTCGTGCCACTGTTCTGCACATTGATCAGTCTGATGATCACATCCGGATACAGCGCAGTGACGACTTTGCATTGACCTGCGATTTTTTTGCGCCATCCAACCAACTTCAGCTTGGTCAGGAGTCCTGTCACCTGGATGCAGAAGGTCGACTTGTGTTTGTGGTTCGTCTGCCAGAGGGATTAACCATCGTTAATCGATATTCACTCTACGAGGGAGACGGACGACAGGAGACCAGGCGCCTTTTGGGTTCAATGACGCTGATGTCTGACAAGTTCGCCCGGGCTTTCACCATCGACCGGGTGTACATGCAGTTTCCTCCAGGTGAAGGGATGTTCAAATGCGAGTTTACGCTGGGCAAGAAGAAGACCTGCTGGATGGGGCATGAAACCGATTAGGTGGCCACGTCTCTGGTGGCTCGTAATGTTCCCGCTGATGCTCACAGGTTGTGCAACCAACAAACCGGCGCAGTTGGCCAGCACTGCAATACCTGAACCGCTGATAACCTCCGGCACTGAACAAAATGGGCCTGGCGCCCCCCTGCCAAACCTGAATGTAAACATTGTCGTGTTCGATCTTGAGAACCAGGGCAAGGGGCGGATCAATCGAATATATCAACCGATACGCGAGGCCGAAGCGATCTTCCTGCCTGTTGTGCTGCGCGACACGCTGATGGAATCCGGACTATGGGGCGCAGTGCGCATTGGCCCTGTCCCCAACGAGTCATCAGAGTTGCAGATCGAAGCAACAATTCTTGTATCAACTTCAATCGCGCAAAAGTTGCGTGTAAAAGCAACCGACGCTCGCGGCCTTAGCTGGTTTAACCAGGTCTATGAAGGGGTAGCCGATACCCGCGTATACCAGCAGGAAGCTTACACGGTGCAGCCATTCCAGGACCTGTACAACCGAATTGCCAATGATCTTTATCGTGCTTTCCGACTACTGTCTCCCCGGGAAGGCGAAGATATCATTCGCGCCGCGATGCTGCGCTATGCCATCGCGCTCGCGCCAGAAGTATTTGAGGGTTATCTCACAACGGGTGCTGATGGCCTCATGGAGGTTACTGGTTTGCCGGCAGTGACGGACAAGATGTACATCCGCGTCAACCGGATAAGACAGTCGGAATATGGCTTCTCAGATGCGATGGATGAACAGTTTGGGCGTTTCTATTCCCGGCTGCAAAAAGTCTATCCATTCTGGTTACAGTACAGCTACGAACTGCTGGCCTACAACAATCAAATCAGCGTAAAGCCCGGGCGAAGCCGCTCCGGCAGCTGGGCAGCAACCGAAGATGTCTATCGTGCGTTCCGTGAGTACAAGCTGAACGAGGACGAACTACGGGAAATGTCTGACTCTTTCAAAACCGAGGTTGCGCCAACGGTTGCCGAATTTGAGGGCAAGGTGCTTGACCTGACCGGGCCCCTTTCCGTGCAGTACCAGACCTGGCGAGAAGTCCTGCAGGAACTCTACGCGCAGGAGCGGCAGGAGAAACCGTAGGGCCACGACGCTCGCTGGTCACATCATGGCGCTTTCGCGGCGATCCACTCGTCAACCAATCGTTCCAGCACCGCCAGCGGCACTGCCCCGTTGGCTAGCACCATGTCATGATAGGCGCGGATATCAAACCCGTCCCCCAGCGCAGCCCGGGCACGCTCCCGCATTTCAATCAGCTTGAGTTGCCCAAGCTTGTAGGCCAGCGCCTGACCCGGATTTGAAATGTAGCGATCGATCTCGTTGGTTACATCCAGCTCGGTCTTCGGCGCATTGGCAAGAAAGTAGTCAATCGCCTGCTGGCGCGACCAGCCCTTGTAATGCATACCGGTATCCACAACCAGGCGTACGGCCCGCCACATATCGTAGGTCAGCTGGCCGAAGCGGGAATAGGGATCCTTATACAGCCCAAGATCGTAACCAAGGCGCTCGCTGTAGAGTCCCCAGCCTTCTGTGAAGGCGGTAAAGCCACCGTAGCGGCGAAAGTTCGGCATGGCTTCCAGTTCCTGCTGCAGGGCAATTTGCAAATGATGCCCAGGTACCGCCTCGTGTACCGAGAGCACTTCCATTTCCCATTTTGGCCGGGTCTCCGGTTTGTACAGGTTGACGTAGTAATAACCAGGTCTGCTGCCGTCCGCGGCAGGCCGCATGTAATAGGCTGTTGTCGTGTCAGGCGCAATCGCGTCAGGAATTGCCTTTAAGCCATAAGGCATACGCGGCAGTTTGCCGAATAGCCGCACGAGTTCCGGGTCAATACGCTTGGATACGGCAAGATATCCCTCAAACAAGTCCTCGGGCCGCGCATAAAAAAATTGGGGGTCTTCCCGCAGAAAAGTAAAAAATGCCTGCAGGTCACCTTCAAATCCAACCTCGCGCATAACTTCCAGCATTTGTGCCCGGTTCTGTGCCACCTCTCGCAGCCCGAGTTCATGGACTTCATCCGGTGTCATCGTGGTTGTGGTAAACAGGCGTACCCGGTGTTCATACCAGGCGCGGCCGTTAGGCAAATCAGACGCTGCGACACTCTCCCGGGTTGCCGGCAGATATGTGGCCATGAAGTAGTCATACAGCTTCTGGTACGCGGGGATGAGTGTGTTGGTAATCACCTTGCGAGCCTCCGCGCGCAACCGCTCGGCGTCCGCCCTGGTTATTGTGTCCGGGATATTGGCAAACGGCTTGTAGAACAGGCTGTCCTCGGCAGTTGCGACCAGTTGTTTTGCGATTTGGGCTGGCACGCGCTGCATGGTAATCCGTGGTGGTACCACGCCACGCCGTACGCCCTCCTCCATCAGCGCGATGGTGTCACTCATCTGTTTGTCCACCTGTGCGAGCCGCACCAGCCAGTCTTCATAATCCTGCAGGGTTGTCATCCGCAACCGGTTACCAGTCTCGTCCAGTGTCTGAATGCCGCCGCGCTGGCTAATCGGCATCAGGTGAATATCAAATTGTCTGCCTTCAATCCTGTCGTGCAGCACCCGTTCAAACAGGTCATAGTTCAGCTTGTCAGCAATGGATAGCTGTTCACGGTCAACGGTACGCAGGGTTGCAAGCGCGCTCAGCTCTCCTTCCAGTCGCCGCGACTCGGCCCTGCTCGTGACATCCTGCCACTCACGATTGAAGCGTCTATCACCCAGTATTGAGGCACGAACCGGGTTCTCCCTCATATCCTGCTCCCAGCGACTGTCGAACAGGGCGTGCAGCGCGATGGTGGCCTCATCTCTCAGAGCAACCGCTGCACCAGCCGACCAGGCGATGCCCATCAACGCAGCCAACAGCACACCGCTTCCAACATTCAGCAACCTATTTTTCATCACAACGTTCCACACAAGCCAGGAAGACAGACAGCAGAGAGATCCGCAATAACGATTCACAAAAACTGGCAAATCGGGGACGGCAATATACACATTTGGCTCACTGGTGTCCGCCATTGATCGATACCGCATTGATTTTGTTGACTTTTCTGTAAACCACTATCACTAAGATGAATAACACTGCGTTTCATAATCAATGGAAAATCCTATATCCTAGGCGCCGCCAAATTTGAGAGTCCGTTCTATGTCTACAATGCAACAAACGCCACTGCTCATGTCCAGGATTCTTGGCCGTGGAGCCAAACTCGATCCCAACGAAGAAGTTGTTACGCTTCAGGCGAACGGGACTCATCGCCAGACGCTTCGCGCTACCTGGGAGCGTGCCAGCCAGGTAGCGGGTGCCTTGCAGGCCCAAGGCATCCAGGTGGGTGACCGGGTGGCCAGCTTTATGTGGAACAACTATCGCCATCTTGAGCTTTACCAGGCTGTACCTTCCATGGGTGCAGTACTGCACACCTTAAACATCCGTCTTTCGCCAACCGACCTTGAGTACATCATCAATCACGCCAAAGACCGGGTCATTTTTGCCGATGAGGATCTGCTGCCGCTCCTCGAACCCCTGTTGGATAAAATCCCGACTGTCGAATTGCTGGTCGTCTGCAGACACGGTGAAGGCGGGACAACCAGTTTTGCGAACACAGTTGACTATGAAGACTTCATCGCCGGTCAACCCACTACCTATGCCTGGCCAGAAATCGACGAAAATTCACCCATGGGACTGTGTTACACCAGTGGCACCACGGGCAAACCCAAAGGCGTAATGTACACCAACCGCTCGACTTACCTGCACACCATGGCACAGGCCATGACCGATGCCATGGGCCTGACCGCGCTGGATTCCGTGTGCGGCATCGTGCCGATGTTCCACGCCATGGGCTGGGGCCTGCCCTTCTGTGCATCCATGCTGGGCTGCAAGCAGGTAATGCCGCACCGGTTCATGACCCCGGACAAACTGCTCCAGTTGATGTGCGATGAAGAAGTCACCATATCTGCTGGTGTGCCCACCATCTGGCAGGGTGTCCGCCAGATCCTGGAAACATCGGGTGACAAGTTTGACCTTTCCAAACTGACACGCCTGACCTGTGGTGGTTCTGCACCACCCGTGTCAATGATGCGCTGGTACTGGGATACCTACGGCGTGGAGATGGTTCAGGGCTGGGGTATGACCGAAACCAACCCACTGGGTACGCTGTCACGCAAGGTGGCCAAGCGGTCCCACCTGAAACTCACTGAAGACCAGCAGTTTGAGAACGTCGCAAAAGCTGGATTGCTCATGCCCGGACTGGAACTCGAGGTATTTGACGAAAACTGGCAGCCCGTACCACACGATGGCGAATCCGTCGGCGAACTGTTGATCCGTGGTCCCTGGATTGCTGCCGAGTACTACAACGATCCACAGCCAGACAAGTTTCACGACGGCTGGCTGGTCACGGGTGACGTGGCAAAAATTGATGCCGAAGAGTATTTGATGATCGCCGACCGCTCCAAGGACCTGATCAAGTCGGGCGGTGAATGGATATCATCCGTTGACCTTGAAAATCACATCGTTGCGCTGGAAGGCGTGACCCAGGCAGCGGTGGTTGCCCAGCCGCATCCGAAGTGGGATGAGCGGCCGGTGGCCATGGTGATACTGGTTGAGGGTTCCAATGTCACAAGGGATCTCATTCTGGCGCACTGCGCCAAAACTTTCGCCAAGTGGCAGTTGCCCGATGATGTGATATTTGTCGATAGCATTCCGCTGACCTCCACGGGCAAGATCGACAAGAAAAAAATCCGCGCTGATCTGGAAGAAGAACGCTATAAATTACCCGACCTGCGCAGCGCGTAGACCATGCTCTGTCAGCAGGCGAGCAGGAACAGGGGGCCACGATGGACAATCCGGTAGTCAGTGAATCCGAGTGGATAGCGGCCCGGCAGGAACTGCTTGCCAAAGAGAAAGAACTCACCGCGCTGCGGGACGAGGTCACCCGCGCTCGGCGCGAGATGCCCTGGCGCCGCATTGAACACAACTACACGTTCAAGGATTCCCGGGGCACCTCAACCCTGCACGATCTGTTTGGCGAAAACAGCCAGTTGATTGTCTACCACTTTATGTTCGGCCCGGGGTGGGACGAAGGCTGCCCCAGTTGCTCTTTCTGGGCCGATCAATACGATGTTGTGGATATGCACATCAAGCAGCGCGACGTCTCGCTGGTTGCGGTCTCACGCGCCGACTGGCGCGAGTTCGAGCCATTCAAACGCCGTATGGGCTGGCACTTTCGCTGGGTATCCAGCGCGGGGAATTCTTTCAATCGGGACTTTAACGTCTCGTTCCCGGATGAGGAAACTGGCTTCTACAATTTTCGAGAGTCAGCAGTTGGCCGGGAGATGCCGGGAATATCCGTTTTCTACCGGAACAAGCAGGGTGAAATCTTTCACACCTACTCAACGTTTTCACGCGGCCTCGACCCACTGAACGCCACCTACCAGATGCTGGATCTGGTACCCCGCGGCCGAAATGAGGAAGCCTTCGACTTCCCCATGGCCTGGGTAAAACATCACGACAGGTACTGATACGCCAACTACAGCAGGGCGTGGTCTGCCTGCAGCATGTCAGCTGCTTTTTCAGCAATCATGATAGTTGGCGCATTGGTGTTGCCGCCTACCAGGGTTGGCATAACCGACGCATCAATCACCCGCAGGTTTTCAATGCCGCGCACCCTGAGCCTTGCATCCACCACAGCCATGTCGTCATGCCCCATCTTGCAGGTACCAACGGGATGGTAAATGGTCTCGCCGGTTTCGCGAATAAAGTTTGCGATTTCCTCGTCAGTCTGTGCGTCCCGACTCGCTTCAAACTCCTCGCCCAACACCGGCTTGAACTTTTCGGTGGCAAAAATCCGCCTGGCAATCTTTACCCCTTCAACCAGCACTTCCAGATCAGCCGGCGCTGAGAGGTAATTTGCCTTGATGACCGGATCTGCAAACGGATCTTTTGAGGCGAGCGTAACCTCACCGATGCTTTCAGGTCGCAACTGACAGATATGGATACACATGCCCGGGCCAGGTCCGCGCTTGCGACCATGGTCGATCATGAACACCGGGATAAAGTGCAGCTGAATATCCGGTACTTCCAGGTCAGGCCTGGTCTTGAGGAACGCGCCCGCCTCCAGCGGATTTTCGGTGCCAATCCCCTTTTTTGTCAGCAGGTACTGCAGGAATATGAACGGGAGCTTGTAGAGTTTGATCCGCCCATCCAGCGACATGTTCGGATCAGTCACGTGATACTGCACCACCACGTCCAGGTGATCCTGCAGGTTTTTGCCAACGCCAGGCAGATGGTGCGCGCAATCTATGCCAAACGATGACAGTTCGTCAGTGTCGCCGATACCCGACAACATCAAGAGCTGCGGTGACTGCACAGCACCGGCGCAGAGCAATACCTCCCGGTTCGCTGTGACTTCTATCGAAGCACCTTTGCGCTCGTAGGTGACGCCTGTTGCCTTCTTGCCATCCAGGTTCACTTTGAGCAACCGCGCCTCGGTGATCACCTCAAGATTGGGACGATCGAGGATGGGCGTCAGGTAACCCCGCGCTGCACTACAGCGTTCATTACCAATCTTGGTGAGCTGGTAGGGGCCAACACCTTCCTGGTCTGCGCCATTAAAGTCAGGGTTATAATCAAACCCGGCTTCCTGCCCGGCCTCGATAAACAGCTTGTGGGCTGGCATGGGCGCGCCGCCGTCCTTGACGTTCAGCGGCCCACCGACGCCGTGAAATTCATCTGCCCCGCGCTCCTGGTTCATCGAGCGCTTGAAATAGGGCAGCACCTCCTCAAAGCTCCAACCTTCGTTACCCAATTGACGCCAGCGATCATAGTCCTGGGCATGCCCGCGAATGTAGACCATGCCGTTAATTGAGCTCGATCCACCCAGCCCCTTGCCTCGCGGCCAGTACAATTGGCGATTATTCAGATGAGGTTCCGGTGCGGTATCAAACCCCCAGTTATAGGCCCGCCCGCCGATCAATTGCCCAACGCCTGCAGGCATATGAATAAATGGGCTTTTGTCAGTCGAACCTGCTTCCAGCAGCAGCACCTTAACAGCCGGATCGGCAGAGAGGCGGTTGGCCAGCACGCAACCTGCGGAGCCAGCGCCAATAATGATGTAGTCGTGCATACAACAATCACCGTTGTTAATGGGAATGTCCGGCATTTTACATGAATCAAAGAAGCGACTAGGCTCCCGGCATGCAAATCGACTTTTCTTTTGGGCCCGGGCTACGCGACTTCATCGCCGACAACGTCAGTGAGTTCCAGGACGACAGGCACACTGCCGACGGCCTAACCCGTGCTGCGGTTGCCGTCACAATCTTCGAGCACGAGAATGAAGGCGCTGTTATTTTGACCAAACGAACACCGCGCCTGAAAGACCACGGCGGTCAGTGGGCGATGCCCGGCGGACGCGTTGATCCCGGCGAGACGCTGGTTGAAGCCGCGCTCCGCGAGTTGCATGAGGAGATTAATCTTTCCCTGCCGCCCTCATCCGTGCTCGGCACCCTGGACGACTACCCTACTCGGTCGGGATTTGTCATCACGCCGGTGGTCGTCTGGACCGATATCGAGGATGTGGACATTCGGCCCAATCCTGATGAAGTTGCTTCCATCCATGCCTTCACTTTCACCGAACTGCTCCGTACAGACTCGCCCAACCTCGAACGCATCCCCGAGAGTGATCGCGAGGTTCTGTCCATGAACTACCTCGACGATCGAATTTATTCGCCCACTGCTGCCATGCTGTACCAGTTTCGAGAAGTTGCGCTGCTGGGCCGGCATACCCGGGTCGCTCACTTTGACCAGCCAGTTTTTGCCTGGAAGTGAGCGTCCCTTTGTTGGCCTGTTACAGAGGAAGTACCGGTCGTTGCCCATACCGACTCATCTGAATGAGTGTCGGTTTTTTTTACACATCTCTCCTGCATCATGCCACCTTGTAACAACGGCTTGCGGGCATATTCTTAAAATTCAACAGGTTAAATGAAATTACAATAGTTGGCGCAGTGTTTGCTATACGGTAGAAACTGGACAAATTTGGATCGTCCAATTGGAAACCCTGATGTCCATCAGGCATTTCGGTTCATCTGGAGCAGATATGAAAAAGACCACCCTTGTTGCCTTCCTTATCGGATTTTTGTCGATCAACCCTGCATCGACTACCACCTTTACCAGCTCAATGGAG
>CAYGNA010000037.1:7289-19479 GCA_964351065.1 uncultured Pseudomonadales bacterium | reverse complement strand
GGATAACCGCTGAAAGCATCTAAGCGGGAAGCCCCCCTCAAGATTAGTTCTCACTGGGACCTTGAGTCCCCTAAAGGGCCGTAGAAGACTACTACGTTGATAGGCAGGGTGTGTAAGTGCTGCGAGGCATTGAGCTAACCTGTACTAATTGCCCGTGAGGCTTGACCATATAACTTGAGCAAATTTGCGAAATCCTGAGCGAAGCGGCATAGCCGCATAGCCGAAGGATCTCCAGGTCAACTGGAGTACTTCAAAGAAGGATGGCGTAATCAGGTATATGTACGGATATTGCGTTGAAATTATGACAATGCGGATGTCCACCAGACTTTTATCACTTTCCCTCTTTTATTTTGCTGTCATCCCGACCGGAGCGCCATGGCGCGAAGTGAAGGGATCTCGGTAAACAAACAAGGCCGCCTCGTCTGGAGGTAGCGCGCGGAGAAAAGATCCTTCAACTCGCTATGCTCGCTCAGGACGTTGTTGGCACAACGGTTTGCCTGACGACAATAGCAATTGGGAACCACCTGAATCCATTTCGAACTCAGAAGTGAAACCAATTAGCGCCGATGGTAGTGCGGGGTTTCCCCGTGTGAGAGTAGGTCATTGTCAGGCATTTAAACGAAAAGGCCTCCGCCAAAAGCGGAGGCCTTTTTTTTTGTAGATCCGGAAAACTTCTTACTCGATATTTTCCTGATTAGTATCTGCTGTCTCATAACCATAAGCACTGATCATGTTATGAGCCTCTTCTGATTTGAGGAAAGTGAGAAATGCGCTTGCAGCTTTGTTGCTGATCGCGCGGTTCAGAATGACCGCGTCCTGGTGAATTGGTGTGTGCATGTTCTGAGGTACATCCCACCGGCTGCCTGGCTGTTTATTCCGCGGGCTAAGTACATACGAAAGCGCGACAAAACCAGCATCCGCATTACCGGTTGCAACCATAGCGTGGGCCTGACCAATATTCGCGCCCATAACAATTTTGTCTACCAGCACCTCTTCAAGTTTTAGCGCGACAATCGTTTCTCGTGCGGCAATACCATAAGGTGCGACTGCGGGGTTCGCTATAGCAACCTTGCGCACGGCTGTTGATTTAAGAGTCTGCGGATCCTGACGCTGAAACAGACCAGGATCCGGACTCCACAGCGTCAGTCGCCCAGTCGCATAAGTGAACCTGGAATCTGCCGATGCAAACCCTTCTGCAACGAGCAATGTTGGTCTTAGCTGGTCAGCCGCCATGAGTATGTCAAAAGGTGCACCACCTTTGATCTGTGCATAGAGCGCACCGGTCGCACCTGTGGTGAACTTGATTCGGTGTGCAGTTCCCTCATTGAACTTCTCGCTGAGTTGCTCCATCACTTCAGCAAAGTTGGTCGCTACAGCCACAAGCGCTTCATCGGCAACCGCTGCAGCGGGCACCGATAAAGTGGCAATCGCCATCAGGGATGCGGCTATCATGTTGTGATGTGATTTCATCGTGGTGGATCTATTTGCTCAAGTGCTGCAGAAGTGTTCAGGCGATACCAGCCAGCAACACTGTATCTGCTGCGATTTACCTGCAGGACTTCATGTGGAAATTCTTCGCTGAGAAAAAGAACCAGGGTGCCTAGTTCGGGAGTGACACGGACTTGCTTGCTTTCCTCATTCTCATAGATGACAAGCTCACCACCTTGATCTGGTGCCCAACCCTGATTCAGGTAGACGACAACTGAAAGCACCCGGTTTGCCTCGCCTCGAAAAGCATCTACGTGACGTTTGTAAAAGGCCCCGGGCGCGTATACCGCAAAGTGACTTTCAAACGAAAAGAGACCGAGATACAGACGGCGGTTCAGGTAAAGCCGAAGCGCATCCGTCCAGGAGAGCCACGAGGCAGTGAGATTGCTTGATTCATCTATCCAGTGAATTTTATCTCGCCTCACAAACCGGTTAATCGCCTGGGTTTGTCCACGACCGACCGCGGCCCGGCGAAATGCAAGGGTGCCAAGTCGAGAAAACTCCTGCTGTAGGTCATTCGTAATTGTGGCGGGCATTGCACCAGGCAATATGACAAGTCCTCTTGCCTCGATTCCCAGTGCAATCGTTTCAAAAATGGTTTCGTCGGTGAGATTTGCAGCACCAACTGGTTGTGTGATGTCCAACTCGGGCGTTCTCTAAAATGTTGCTGATTTATACAATTTTAGGTGACGGCGCTCAATTGGTTTAGCGGGTTGCCTGCTGCTGGATGGCGAAATACCCTATCTTTTTGTGTCAGTCACACGCTGACTAAATGGTCATTCAACAAAATCAATAGCTTATGATTGGCATTGATCTTGCTCATCAAAGAGAAACCCTGGTGAGAAGCCTCTGGACCGGCAACTCGAAAGCAACAGCACCTCTCATTCAGAATAGCCAAAACCAACTGGAGAATAGAAATGTTACGAACACTCTGCGCTTTCTTCGCTATCTGCCCGTTGCTGCTTGTCGCGAATGCAGTTTCTGCTAACTGCAATATTCAATTTGAAAGCGACATATCAGTGTCACCGGAAGTTATCAAGGTTTCCTCGGGAGAGCGTGACATGGTGATTGGCCGGCAGCAGACCCTGTACGTCGACTATGAGGCTCTTGAGTTAAATCCGGAGCAGCAGGCATTACTTGCGCGATATGCGGAGGCAATACGCGGCACTATGCCAGCAGTTATATCCATCGCGCTGGAAGGCGCTGAGATTGGACTGCGCGCACTGACTGAAGTCCTGCACAGCATGTTCGGCGGTTCGCCACCCGCAGCGGTGGTACAGGCGTATGATGATCTCCACCGTGCAATAGATGAGAAAGTACGGCGTTCTGGAGATGAGTTCTATCTCGCGCGTGGGCAGACGTCCAGCCTGGATACATCCCTGGATGAACTTGGACCAGTCATCGAACAAGCAGTGGCGGCGAGTATAGGCAGTCTGTTCACTAACATAGGTGCGCTTTTTTCAGAGGGAGAGGGTAGTCTGGATCTGAAGTTCGACGCTATGGTGAAACGGATGGAAGAACTGTCTGCCAGGATTGAAGAAACTGTAGGTGGACAGGCTGCAATGCTTCGGGAAAGTGCGGATGGTCTCTGCGTAGATCTTAAGGCGCTTGAGCAGGTTGAGCGGGAACTGATAGATGCTATTCCAGAAGTTGACCAATTCAGGATAGTCAGGTCAATCTAAACCCTGAAGCTGGGATTGTATCCCGGCATCAAGGTTTGTCGTGTCGCTTTGCGGTGAAACTACAGGCAGCGTTGTATCTGGCACCAGGTATTGACGTCGGTCAGGGGGTTGTCGATGATTTCCAGACCAAGCTGGCAATCACCTTCGCTCTCCTGACTGGCCCAACGTACTTCACTGGTCAGGAAGAGTTTCTGCGGGAAGCCATCAATACTTATCCAGACATCAACCTTGCAGTTCTCAATGAGGGAGTCTGCTGTAAGTCTCATGCCCGAAGGAGATACTTCCAGCACCTGTGAGCGGAAAGTCGTACCGACCAGGTTTTCATCTGTTGCATCCACTACCTGGAGTATCGCCGTACCGCCTGTCTCTGCCCGAGTCTCGCGTCGCAGGTCGCGAACAGCTGTGTTGTTCTCCACCAGCGATAGTATTGTTGCTGTCACGTTCGTTCCCTCAAATTCGAATTATCTGAGTATTTCGAATGCAAGACCCGGGCCAGTTCCTCTATGCCAGGAAAATGCGGGCTGCAGGCTTTTTGAGCGGAGCAGGAGCGACTGAACCAGTCACCAATTGACACAAATTGTCACCCCAAAGTGGCTACCTTCAGGGAGCGCCCTGACTTTAAGCCGGACTACAGACAAAGGTTCGAAAGTGCGGATTTGGCGTTTCGTGCTCGTGCTTTACAGCAAAACCGCCTTCTGTCAACAACCAGCGCCAGTCGTCAGATGTGAACTTGTTGTGTGATGGAAACAGTCGGAGCATAGATGATTGTGAGGCTTCCCGGCGTTCTGCCGGCACATCGGTGAGCATGCGCTCCAGGTACTGTGGCAGTGGTGTGCGGATCCAGTCCTGTAAGAAGAATACCCCGGACTCCTTGAGCGCCTGTTTGATTTTTTTCAGAACCAGAAGCGGGTCAGGCAGCACATGCAGCACTGCTGTCATCGCGATCAAATCAACGCTGTGATCGGAATTTGGCAATGATTCCTCGGCGACATCGAGAACCTGCAAATGGGGTAGGTTACCGGCGTAATCTACCTGGGTACTGGCGTAATCAATCATGGCGGGCGTGATGTCGAAACCAAAAAGCGTCGCATCAGGATGGTGCCGACCCAGATCGCGAAGGAACAGTCCGGGACCGCAGCCGATGTCCACAAGGTCTGGCTTGGCAGCGAAGTGAGGGCTCACGTGGCGTGCAAAGAAGTCCCAGAATTCTGTTCCAAATCGGTTTTCATAACCTGAAACCATCCGCCTGACCATGTCGGCGTCACTGATGCCGGCAATTTCCTGATGGGTAGCCATATTGCTAGTTCCTGTCGTTGAAGCCCATTTCCGGGAAAAAGTGGTGCACCATCAGGACAATGTCCTTTTGAAAATTTTGAGGTTAGCAGGCATTAGCCACCGCAATACCTAGACTACACCAATGTTGAGTTCAGGCAGCCCCGTTACCTGGGCGCGGATTTTCTCACCGCGAGACACCGGGCCCACTCCGGCAGGGGTACCTGTGTAAATGAGGTCGCCAGGCTGAAGACAAAACAACGTGGACAGTCTGGAAATAATCTCTGGTACCTTCCATATCATCTGGTTGAGGTTACCCGACTGCTTTTCGGTGCCATTGATGGATAGCGATATATCACCTTCTTCCAGGTGGCCCGTCTGCTCTATCGTTACCAGGGCTGAACAGGGGGCTGCGTGCAGGAAGACTTTCCCGGATTCCCATGGGCGACTCAGCGTTTTTGCTTCTGCCTGCAGATCGCGGCGGGTCATATCAATGCCAACACCATATCCAAAGACCACATTCATTGCATCCTGCACGGGAATATCCTGACCGCCGGCCTTAAGCGCAACTACCAGTTCTACCTCATGATGGACATCTTCGCTGAGTGCAGGGTAGGCCATATCGTGATCCGACTGCAGAATACAAAATGCAGGCTTAAGAAAGAAAAACGGCGCTTCGCGATTCGGGTCGTGTCCCATTTCTATGGCATGGTCTGCGTAATTTCGTCCCACACAATAGATGTTGTTGACCGGGAAGACGGCATCGGTACCGGTGACCGGCAGTGTTATCTGACTCGCCGGCTCAAAAGTGTATGTCATCGCGTTTCTACCTCCAGAAGAAATGTAATGCTATCACCAGCCAGACAAATTCAGCCAGCATTTGCCGTTGCTATACGTAATGCTAATCATGTTGGCCATAGCCGCGCATAACGCGTCTGGCGTACAAACCGAAGAAAGAAAGATGAAAAAAAAGCCCCGGGCGGGGTTACCGGCCGGGGCAATTGAACGTCATTGGACGTTCGAGAGGGAGACATCAAAAACAAACTGGTTCACTGACTATTACATAGCAGGATCTGTGCCAAGTCATCAGATTTTGCTGAAAGCCCCAATAACAGGGCTACGCGCAGACAAAGCAGAGCTTGCAGAGTGTCGGTCTTGGAGCCTTTTTGGTGCGTTAGGACCGATTTGGGTCACAATCGGCAGGTTTTGGCGCAGGAGAGGTTGCAGGGCGACTGGCTGAAATGTCGTTGGTT
Organism: uncultured Pseudomonadales bacterium; assembly: GCA_964351065.1. GTDB lineage: Bacteria > Pseudomonadota > Gammaproteobacteria > Pseudomonadales > Azotimanducaceae > JANQJA01. The sequence goes on along the minus strand of CAYGNA010000037.1, from coordinate 13,784 downwards.
CAGATGTTACCTGTCAGGTTCTGACACAGCATGGCATCACGGCATATCAGGTTTACTGAAATGCTAGCAGCGCCGCTCCTGTTGTCGCCGTTCCTGGTTCTTGCGCAAATCGAACGGAACTACAAGCATTTCATGGCGCCTTTCCTGCTGACGGCGTTCACGTTCGCGGCGGCGATCTTCCAGGCTGGTATCAGCCTTTTTTTTCGCACGCTCGGGTGTGATGGTGATGAGTATTTCGCCAGCCAGATAGACGGATGTGCGATCCGATATCTTCACGGAACCTTGCTTGACAAGTTTTTCCCGGACCATGGTACCGTTGGAACTGGTGTCGGTCAGGCACAATTCACCGTTAATCATATCTACCTCACAATGCCGTCTGGAAACATGACCAGAAGGAATTGTTATGTCACAACCGGAACCACGCCCGATGCTTAGCGGCAGGTTCGCACGACCTACTGCAAAGGTGACACCATTGGAAAGCTCAATTTTGGCGACAGGACCGGCTACCTGGACCTTGATCCTGGTGGCGTCTGGGTCTATGTAAGTTTCAGTCAAGTGATATAGCTCCCTCAGGCATCCAGCTTCAGATGCAGTTGACCTGATGCTTATCCTATTCGATTGAGATTTCAACACTGTGACGTGGTTCACATTTCTACTCTTTCGACGAAAAGAAAGAAAATGGCGTATTTCATCGACTTGGCGCAATCTCCTCAAGCGCATTCAGCTTTTCACGAATGTCCATGAGAATTTTCCCGTAGATGTTCTGGCCGCGTAGGTCCCTCCCGCAGCCCCAGTAATAGTCATAAAGACTGTTCTCGATAATCTTGCGCGTGCCAGTGCTGAGCAGGTGCGTCGCGATATCCGGGTAAGTACGGCATTTAGTGTAGAGCGCGCGCGTCATGTAGACAGACCTCAGCCTTTCCCAGTCGACTCTCTGCGCGCGGCGAAAGCTGCCCGATAGGCGACGGAACAAACCGGGTTTGGCAATTTGTGCAGCGTCGTCGGGTGTTGGGGCACATCGAATGCGTTCAACGACGTTAGCGTCGGTAAACTGCATCCCGAGGAAGTAATGCTCCGCTGTTGGCCATACCAGTTCATCCAATAATATGGTGTGCGCTGAACAGGCGCTCAGCAAATCGTCCGGGTTGTGTCGTGAGACATAGATTACATCTTCGCTATCGGGCAAGAACAGGCCGCTCATCGTGACCCCCAAATTTTGGCAACCGCCCGGTCGCTACCCAGGCTACCAACGATGGCGCCAATCAGCCCTGCACCGCCAAAGACAATAACAGGCAGTAGATAGCTTGGGTCACCTGGCGGCAACTGGCTGAAGACCAGGGTTGCAAGGCCAATAAACATGGCACTCATCACAAGCAAAATGGTTCGATGAGATCGCTTGTAGGCAAAGGGTTCACTGCCGCGCTCAAGTGGGCTGAGTAAGGGGCGAAATATTCGCCGCAAGGCCTGCTTCATTGTTGGTTCTTCTTTATCCTCGATTTCTGGAGGCTTGGGTTAGGTCAAAAAAGTGACACAGCTGAGTGTTAACCCAGAAGCATTACAAGACAGCCCATCTGGCGAGCTATCAGTTAAGGCGAAATAGTTCTCATATAGTCGTTCAAAAAAGTGCCCTCCGGGTCAGCTGCATTTCTTGCCGTCCACCATTCCTGCCAGCAGGGGTGTATTGATGCCAGCGTTTCGCCATTCAGGTAGTTGACCTTGCCCCAGTGGGGGCGCCCTTCATAACGCCTGAAAATCCGCTCGCAGGCGTCATAGTAGGCTGTTTCATCGATCGACACGTCCTGATGAACAGAAATCGTGACCGTTGGTCTGTCATAAGCCATTGATAGCCAGACATCATCCGCAGCGACGGTTCGGTATTCGACCGGCCAGACAACTTCTGTAAAAGTATCTCGCAGCAGTTGTCTGATCTCGTCAAGGCAGGCGAGCCCCTGGTCAGCGGGAACGCTGTACTCCATCTCGGTATGAAAGTGCGGCCGATGATTTGGCAATACCTCATAATTCCAGGCCAGCCGACTGCCCTCTGCAGCGAGCGGATAGACGGAGTCGGCCGCTGTCTCGTTGATTACCTTGGCAGTCGCCTGATCACTCCCTGGATACCAGAAAAACTCAAAACGGTCATTTTCTTCAATCAGTTCAGGCGCGCGTGCGACCAATGATGAGTAGTCGGTGTCGAACCCTGTCTCTTGGAGCTTGTAAGCCTCCCGCAACTTCAGCTTCAGTCGCGTCACAATGCCGAGGGATCCAAGGTTCAGTCGTGCGGCCTGATACAGGTCAGGATGGTTTTGTGAATCACAGTCCACGAGTTCACCTGAGGCAAGTGCAATACGGGCTCCTATCACCGCGGATGAGAGATTCTGAAGATGCTTGCCGGTGCCGTGCGTGCCTGTTGCACAGGCGCCGGCGATGGCCTGCCGGTCGATATCACCCTGGTTCGCCAGCGCCAGGCCAGCATCATGCAAAGGTCTGCCCAGGCTATAAATCCTGGATCCGGCATATATCCAGGCGGTTCGTTCGGTCTCGTCAATATCAATGATGCCGGCGAGTCCAGAGGCGTCAACAATGATGTCGTCATGGGGTACCAGCCGAGAGTGACTGTGGCCGGCACCTGCTATGCGGATACACCTGCCAGCATTACGTGCGTTGGCCGCTACGCCTGCAGCATCGGCCTCACTCCTGATGAAATGGAGCGTCGCCGGCTTTGACTGATGCCTGCCAGACCAGTTGTTCCATTTTGCCATGGTGGATCTCCCTCAAATCATGTGTTGCGCATGAAACGCAATGTGGTCCCCAATAAAACTGCTGATAAAAAAGTAGGAGTGGTCGTAGCCCGGTTGGATGCGTACCTGTACCGGATAGTTCGCGAGGCGAGCAGCGTCCATCAGCAGATGTGGCTTTAGCTGTTCACGGAGGAACTCGTCAGCCTCTCCTTGATCAATCAGTATCGTCATTGGCTCGGTTGCACGAGTGATGAGTTCGCAACTGTCGTACGCGGCCCAATCCTGCTGATCTTGACCCAGGTAAGCCGCCATCGCTTTTTGACCCCACGGACAGTTGATCGGCGAAACGATAGGTGAAAATGCAGATACACAACGAAACATGCCAGGGTTGCGCAGTGCCAGTACAAGGGCGCCGTGCCCGCCCATTGAATGACCCGCGACAGACATGCGATGACGATCTACCGGCAAGTTGGCGCAGACCAGTTCAGGCAATTCCCGGCTAATGTACGTATCCATCTGGTAGTGAGTTGACCAGGGCAGCTCAGTTGCGTTGACGTAGAAGCCCGCTCCCAGGCCAAAATCCCAGGCACCGTCGGGGTCGTCGGGTACGTCCGTGCCGCGCGGGCTCGTATCCGGACAAAGTAATGCGATGCCGTACTCAGCAGCGTAACGCTGTGCGCCAGCTTTGGTAACAAAATTCTGGTCAGTACAGGTTAGGCCGGAGAGCCAGATCATGACAGGCACTGCCGCATCACGTGATTGCGGCGGCAGGTAGATCGAAAACGCCATCTCACAGTTCAGCGCGGAAGAGTAATGGCGGAATTGCTGCTGCTCGCCGCCAAAACAGAGACTGGTTGAGATGAGTTCCATGGACTAGTTCTCTCCCTTGATACGCGCAAAGGCGTGTGCGGCTTCGATGAGCTTTCTGTCCTCTCCTTTCGAGGCGGTGATCGACAGACCCACAGGCATGCCGCGGACCTTGCCCATGGGGACTGTTATATGAGGGTACCCTGAAACCGCGGGAAAAGTGGAGAATCCTCCCAGCCCTGCATCACCGTTAATGTGATCTATTTTCCACGCTGGCCCGCCAGATGGTGCAACCAGGAAGTCGAGCCTGTGCGCCTGGATCAGCCTGTCAATTCCCTCAGGCCCTGTTGCAGATTGGGCGCGCTTGAGTGCTTCCATATAGCCCGCGTCGGTCACCGGTGGTGCTGCCTCTGATTCCAGAAAAATGTCCTGCGGAAAGTGTGGCATCTCGCTGTGAACATTCGCCTGGTTAAACCGGATAAGTTCAGTGAGCGTCAGGCTGGAGAGTTCATTGGGCAGGTCTGCAAGGTACTGGTTGAGGTCGTGTTTAAACTCAACGAGCAGGATCTTGTAGGTATCCTTGCGAAAATCCTCATAGTCAGCCCGCAACGACAGATCCTCAACTATTTCTGCACCAGCCAGGTCCAGTCGTTCGACAGCAGCATTGAAAAGCAGATCGACATCATCATGGTAACCGGTAGCAGATCGAACTATGCCAATACGCTTGCCGTTTAGCGAAGCCACGCCCAGGTTGCTGGTGTAGTCAATGCCGCCACCCTGCATTGCAGCCATCAACAATGCAGCACTTTCGACGTCCAAAGCCATGGGTCCGGCTGTGTCCTGGGAATGGGATATTGGCACTATGCCGTTCTGGGGCAATAGCCCAATACTGGGTTTAAGGCCAACAATGCCGTTAATTTGTGCCGGGCATATGACAGACCCGTTGGTCTCGGTACCAATCGCGAGTGGCGCGAGCCTTGCCGCAACAGCAACCGCAGATCCGGAACTGGAACCGCAAGGTGATCTCGTCGAATCAAACGCATTTCTCGTTTGCCCACCCACACCGCTCCAGCCCGATGAAGATCGTCTCGACCTGAAATTTGCCCACTCGCTCAGGTTGGTTTTACCGAGGATGATTGCGCCAGACTGCCGCAGTGACTGGATGATCAACGCATCTCGCCCCGTCAGGTTGTCTTTCAACGCGAGTGACCCTGCCGTCGTCGGCAGTTCCCAGGTTTCTATGTTGTCCTTGACCAGTACAGGAATACCAAACAACGGTGGGAACTCGGTCATGGTAGCAACCTGGGCGTCCAATGCCTCGGCTGCGGCCATGGCGTTGGGGTTGACGCTGAGGACGGCGTTTGTGTCCCCGTCCAGAGTGCGAATCCTCTCTATATAGGCGGCAGTGACAGCGCTTGGCGTGGTCTCGCCGGTGATGATGGCGTGCCTGATGGCAGGCACGTTGCCAGTTGCAATCAGGCTTTCCAATGCCATGTCTGTTATCTCCACTTGAGCAGGGTGCTGATCCCGGTCACTACATGCGGCAGTGGCCAGGATCAGCAGAAGTACAATAAGGTGTCGCATTCGTCAGGCCTTTGCTGGCCCTGGGAATTGTTCGCGCAGAACCCGCTTGAGTATTTTGCCAGTTGGGTTGCGCGGGATCTCACTGACAAAACCAACGCCCCGTGGCAACTTGTAAGCTGCCATTTTTCCTTTGCAAAACTCCAGCACATCCTGCTCGGTGGGTGCAGGGTCACCAGCGACGGCAACAACAAAGGGTGACTCACCCCATTTTTCGCTGGGTTGTCCAATGACGGCAACGTCCCTGATACCGCTGTGAGAAAGCAGTACATTCTCGAGTTCAGCGGGATATATGTTCTCTCCGCCAGATATGATCATGTCCTTGACGCGATCGCGGATATATACGAAGCCTTCTTCATCCCGTTCCGCAATATCGCCGGTTCGCAGCCACCCGTTTACGAGAGTGGCGGCGGTAGCGTCTGGACGGTTCCAGTACTCTTTCATGATGTGCTTGCCGCTAACCAGCACCTCGCCCGGTTCATTCGGGCCAACATCATTCATGTCTTCATCAACAATCCGTATGCTCGTGTGGAAAAACGCTTTACCAGTGGAGCCAGCCTTGTTGATGGCGTCATCAGCGCCGATGAGGCAAGCCGGGCCGCAGGTTTCTGTCAGGCCGTAGACCTGGAGAATATTGATGCCGAGGCTGGAGTAGGTCTCTATCATCGTTTTAGGCACTGGTGCGGCACCACTCATGCACCAGCGCACGGTTGAATAGTCATACTTGCCCTGTTCGAGTACCTGAAGCATAAAATTGAGCATTGCCGGGACCGCCAGCAACGTTGTGATTTTTTCCTCCTGGATCAACTCCCAGGTACGAACCGGGTCAAAAGCCCGCATAACAACGCAGGTCGTACCGGTATAGACCGCATTTGTCAGTGGATTAAGCGCACCAACATGGAAGAGGGGCAGGGAAAGAAGATAGCGATCCTTTTCGCGAAAGCTGATCGTCGCAGTACCAGTGATTGACGCCCACATGGCTGTATTGTGTGTATGCACAACACCTTTTGGTAACCCGGTTGTGCCTGATGTGTACATGATATAGAGCTCATCATCATCCGTTGCACCGAGTGCCGGTTCCGTATCGGACTTATCTGCAACCGATGCAGCATAGGATGTCGCAAAGTCAGGTTGTTGGCTCGCGTCGCCAACAAAGAGCCACTGGCTAATGTCAGTTTTGTCGCCGCGACCGTGGAGTTCCTCCACCAGGGCGTTGAATTCAGCGCCAAACACGAGGACGCTGGCACCGCTGTCTTTGAGGATAAATTCGAGTTCGTCGGCAACAAGGCGCCAATTCAGCGGAACGACAATACCACCAATTTTTGCCGTGCCAAAAAAGGTCTCAACAAACTCCAGGCTGTTCATGAGC
>CAYGNA010000037.1:0-7279 GCA_964351065.1 uncultured Pseudomonadales bacterium | reverse complement strand
TTTACATGATGGTTGAGCTCGGTAAAACTCAGGCGCACGCCGGTATCGGCGTCTACATATGCTTCTGTATTCGGCGTGAGTTCGGCTCGCTTTGAGACGAGCAAACCAATGTTGTTTTCCATTCAAGAGGCTCCGGAGCAGGGTTTTGAAAAGAATATCACAGCCAATCAGGGGTGGTCGTGACCTTGTGGTGAGATTAAACGGCGTAACTCCCGGGCGGGTTTCTCAAGCTGTGTCTAAAGATGTCGAAAGCCTTTGCATGCCTCTGATCATTCGGGTGGGTGCTAAGGAGTTCGGTATGCCACGAAGAAAAGTCGAATGGTGTAATGAATGTGTCGCCCGCGATATCTGCGTCGATGATAGTCTCGAAAACCTCGTCAGCATGGTCAAAGGCCTCTTGGAACAATCCTGCACCACCAATAACAAAGGCCCGGTCGCTAAATCTTGATGAAATGTCGATTGCCTGCGTCAGTGAGTGGGCAACAACAACCTCCGGCGGGAAGTTGGCAGGTGGTCTGCTGGTTACAACAATGTTAACGCCGCTGGCCACCGTGCCATTCTGGTCTTCATAGGAACGGCGACCCATGATTCGGGGGTAGCCCCTGGTAGTGCTCAGGAAATGGTCGAACTCATCAGGCAGGTGCCAGGGCAAATCACCGTTCTTGCCGATGCAATAGTTTCTGCTGCGCGCATAGATGATTGAGACTGACATAGGCTTATAGTCGGTTTACAGACTTCAGCCAGCGGTGCAGGGCAAGCTGCATTCGCCAGATCTTTGCCTCGGGATAAAGTGTTTCGGGCACGTAGGCAACAGGTTCAGCGAGGTTTCGAACACGCAGGCTACAGTCCAGATCTTTACAGACAATGTTGCCGATTGAATGTCGGTGTTCACTGCCTCGCTGGGTGAGTGTAAACATGGCAGTGCCGTTCGGGCGATGCATGTGGTGGCACAGTGAGCACATTTCCATACCCCGTCGGGTGCCTGCAAAACGCGATCTTCGCAGTATGGAGCCTTTTAGTTTGCCATCGTTGGGTGACAGAACTACCAGGTATCCAAGGTGACCACCCGGGTGAATCCAGCCCAGGTAGTCCAGACTCGGCCAGGGGAGATGATCAAGGTCTGGCAGGACAATTTCATCCTGATCGCAATCGAAAGCCCCCAGAATTTGTGATTCGACAAGCGCATCCATAGCTAAGAAAGCAAACCTACCCTTGCCGTTGGCTGGGTCCTCAGGGGCGGATCTGGTACAGGACGCGGTTGGTCTCACCCGGGACGTAGAGTGTCCCGTCGGGGCCCTGTGCGATGCCGTTAAAAACCTGGGAAGGTGGATACCCCGGCCCTGGTGCCTGGGAGCCTGGCGGAATTCTTGCCAGTTCGCGTTGCACCCCCTCTGAGTTGGCTTCGACGATGCGCCCGGCATCTGCCTCAACAACGACAAAACCGCGGTCACTGATGACAAACCCCTCCGGCGACTCCAGACCGCTGACCACGATATAAGGTGTCTCCATCGGTTTGCCATTGCTGGCAATCATCAGAATCTGCCCTAGCGACCGGTCTGATACATAAAGGTCACCCTGGTCTACAACCAGGCCTGTTGGTGCTGGCAGACCATCAGCCAGCACGGTCTCGCTGCCGTCATCGCCCAGTGCAACCACACGCCCCTTGCCATGTTCAGCTACCACAATGCGGCCAGCGTACCGGACTGCGGCAACTGGACCAGACAGCCCGGGATAATGCGCGACACGTGTCATGTTGGTTGGGTCCCAGATACGAACGTCACCGTCGAACCAGGATGTCAGGATCAGATTATTACCGTCGAGAGCGATGTTCATAGCCCCACCCATATCACTGACGCCGAGGATATTCCGCTGCACCAGTGTCGTTTTCCCGCTCCCCGGATCGTAGCCTCGCAGGGCAGACAGGTCTGCAACCACAACATTGCCATTAAACAGGACAATACCGCCCGAGTGCGCCATGCCGCCTGGCTGCAAGGTGGTAATGGAGCCGTCAGTATTGACCCGCTTTACAAACCCGTCGGTGAAACTTGAAACGAAAATGCGACCCTGGTCATCGAACGTAAAGTTGTCCAGGCCTGGTTCCAGTGTCGCGACGCTAATTTTCTCTTTTCCTGCCAGGCGAATCACTTCACCCGTTGCCGTGTCCAGCACGTGAAGTCGACCTTCACTGTCAAACTTGACGGCGGCAGGCGTGGCCAACCCCGTGGCTTCTACGCGCATCGTGTTGTCGTCGACATTGAAGCTGACGACTTCGCCGGTAAACCATCTCGGTCCGTAAAGTCTGTTATCAGGTCCCCAGTCCATACCATTAAGCCCGCAGCCTGGCCCCAGTAAATCACTGATCAGGCGAGGTGGCTTCTCTCCTTTTGGATCGAGTTCGTAAAGGTTGGTGCCGAGAAAACACTGGGAGGCAAACATCCGGCCATCCGGCGAGAAAGTGACGGGGTTGGCGCCTGGGCCCAGTTGTGCAGCAACAATGCGATTGCCTGACGGGTCGAAACCAGCGACTTCCCCCGTCAGAATGGAAGTCCAGTAAAAGCTGCCATCTGGCGCAAATGCCACGTCGTCCGGTCCAAAAACGCCATCGTCAGCCGTGTACTGTTTTTTGATGTCACCGGTCTCAGGGTCCAGCACGCTGAGATTTGAACCGACAACCGACGCAACGTACAGGTTGCCATCTGGTCCAAAATGCATGCCGTTGGCGCCAGCGATGTTTGCACCCTCTGCAAGGATGGTGACTTCTATGGTCTGTGGGGAGATGGCGGCTGGGGTCACCTCGGCGGTGTCTGGTTGCCCACAACCTCCAAGCAGGAGTGCTGATACGGCAAGGACTGCGGTGGGCTGTTTCATACTCAATCTCTCTGGTAGGTGCCAACGAGCCGATTCATTCCAATAATGTTTGGCTCCAGTTTCTCGAGCAATTGCCAGAGGCCCATGCCTTCTTCAAGTGGTGTGTCCACATCCAGCGCGAGCACCCAAAAATAGTAGTAGTGTGTGCCGTGCCCATTTGGCGGCATGGGACCGCCGTACCCGATGTTCCCGAAATTGTTCTTGCCGCCGGTATAGTCCATCGTCCCCTCGGCCAGCGCCGTGACGTCAGCGGGAATGTTGTAGAGCACCCAATGCACAAAACCATAGGTGCCATTGGGACTGACAAGCGGGGCATCCGGATCATGGCAGATCACAGCAAAAGCTTTGGTCCCCGCCGGTACATTGCTCCAGGCCAATGCTGGAGAGACATCTTCACCTTCACCGGTATGTTTTGAAGGAATAGAACCAGCCTGTTCAAATGCAGTGCTGGTCAGCTTGAGGTCAGAAAGTGCAAAACCCATTATTTTTCTCCGTTTACCAAGGCGTCCCAGTATAAACATATCGGCTCGGCAGATGTGAAGGCGATGATATGCTTGTTGCCTGCGTCGGATTGAGAAGGAGATAGTCGTGTTTTCGACAGAGAAAGAAGTGATGGGCGTAATGCAGCGCGAGTTCAGCGTTGCGGCGCTGGGTGAAAATGTACCCTGTGTGATCTGGTCACCGCTCGATGCACATGGGCCGAGAACACTTATTGTGATGGGGCATGGTGGATCGCAGCATAAGAAAACGGTGAGCATCCGGTCGCGCGCGGTGCATTATGCCAAGACGTTTGGTTGGGCAACGCTGGTAGCCGATGCCCCCGGCCACGGAGATCGAATCAGTCGAGAAGCCGCGCTGGCTCTGTCGCATGAGGTGGGCGCAAGGGTGCGAGGCGAAGCAGGCGCGGGGCCTGTGGATGAGTCGCGAATGCGGCAGATGGCAGATCGTGGCCGCCAGGCGGTAGGGGAATGGCAGGCTGCCCTGGATATGGCCCAGTCGTTCGACTTTGTTGGCGACCAGCATCCAGTTGGTTACTGGGGGGTATCAATGGGAACAGCATTCGGGGTGCCCTTTGTTGCGGCCGAACCGCGCATCCGCTGTGCGGTTTTTGGCTTGGCTGGCTTACGATTGGGTACAACTTACATGGAAGAGGCTGCAGCCAGAATCACGGTGCCCATCGAATTTGTGTTCCAGTGGGAAGACGCAGTTGCACCTCGTGAGGCGGGGCTTGCGCTTTTTAATGCGTTTGCCTCTGAGGAAAAGACCATGCACATTAATCCTGGGGGCCACATGGGAATTCCCGATTTTGAGCAGGAAAGCTGGTCACGGTTCTTTCAGCGACATCTCCTGGTCCCGTCGGATTGACGCGCTAGAAAACCATATTGCCTTTAAGGTCGTCAGGCAAAACGGCAATGATGTTCTGGACCGTCTCAGCGGGTGTTTCACCGGTGGTGTCTATGGTGATTGAAGGGCCAGGCAATTTTGGCAAGCCCGTTGTGGCAACCCCCTCCATTGCCTCAAAACCGGATGATTGTCCGCGATCTGGAGAAAGCGCGCGCCCCTTCAGATCCTCGGTTGCACAGGTCAATCCTATAAACAGACCAATCCCTCCGGATAGTTGTGCAGCTTCGATGTAGGCGCTGTAGTCGTCGAGAGGAATGGAAGGATCAAAATTGAAGGTGGCAATCAGTCCATCTTCAGGCAGTTGCATCGCCTGATCGATGACCTGTCTAACCGTTGAATCTCGCAGGGTGCAAAACGCATCGGAGGTGTAGCCGAACACGGGGCCTAGCAGTGAGGTCAGATACTGGAAGTTGAGAAAGGGAAAGCCCAGTTCAGTTGATAGTTCTGTTGCGATGGTGCGCTTGCCCACGCCGGGCGCGCCGTGTAGAAATATCAGGTGCACTTTGTGGCTCCCGAAAGATGTCAGGCCTTACCTTACTACAGAAGTCGGGTATTGTAGATCCTGTCTTCTTTGCATTCGACGGATTGCAATCGACGGTTTGCAGTAGACGGTTTGCAGTAGACGGTAGCGGGGGCAATTTGCCAACGGGCAGCATTGCTCCAGTGCAACGTTGTAAGCGAATATCCAGGACAGGTGTTATTCGACCGAAACAACGCGGGTACCGCTGGCGAGGTCGTGCAGACATCGACTTTGCCGGGTGAAGATCCAGCCCTGGTCGATAACCGGCACCAACGTCAGCGGAAACAGTGGCAACAGGAACAGCGTTGGGAAAAAGAGGGCCCTGATACAGATCAGCTTCCAGAACGCGGGCTTCGTCGCTTCGCTCGCATTCACGATCCTGATGCCAAGCAGCTTTTTGCCAACGGTTTGACCATTGCGGCGGAGCAGTTCGCCATTCAGGATGATATAGCTCGCAATCGCCAGCAGCAGAACCTCCAGCATCCAGAAGTTGTCCTGATAATCTTCAGCGTGCTCAACGGCTCCGGTCACAACGACCAGCACGAGGGTGAGTGCTGGTACAAGCACCATATCAATGAGTGTAGCTGCCAGTCGCCGCCATTTTGTTGCCGGGGTCATTGTGCTGCCTCGCTGGTCAGGGAGAACACCATGAGTGCATTCCCCGGCATCTCGCCAAAGCTGCCGTAGCCGGATGAAATCATGAGTTGATCACCAGCAACCATGGGGCCATGTGCGTCGATGGAGCCGCCGACAGCAGGGATTCCATTGACCGTCGGTGACCCAGGCTTGGTGTCGTAAGACCACAGAACTTTTCCGTTGGTCGCGTCTATGGCCTCGATGGTGCCGTCCAGCGCACCGGCAAAAATCAGGTCCGGTGTTGCGGTTATCGCAGCGGAAAGTCCTGGTGAACATTGTCGACCTTCACAGGTGGGTTTGCGCAGGTATTCCCACATTACCTCACCAGTGCGCGCATCGAGCGCAAACAAACCCGGCTTTGCCTCACCCTCGCCACTCATGGCCGCAATGTCACTGATCGGTACAAATACAACACCGGTTGCCTCGTTGGCGGCGATACCCCAATGAACGCCACCCAGCGCCCCGCCCCGCCCGAGTCGGGTAGTCCAAATGACCTCACCCGTATCGGGATTCATTGCGTGAACATCCCCGGATTTTTGCCCGGCGATGAGCAAATCCTGCCCGTCGGGTGTTCTTACCAGAACCGGCGGCGCACCAAAGTCCAGGTCCGGACCCATGGGGTCGGGACAGTTCGGACTGAACGGCATGTTGCAGGAGATGTTATAAGCATCATTGGCCGTGAACTGTTGTACCCATCTTGTAGCACCCGTCGCGGCATCAAGTGCAATGATCGCATCACTTGTTCCTGTCGTGGGGTGGGAATAGTTTTGACCGCTACCAAAAAATACCGTGTTTCGCGCTGGATCGAACATCGGAGCCCCCCAGACGGGCGCGCCACTTGGGCCGTATTCTTCGATAAACAACAGGCGGCGCCCGGTGACTTTTGGCTCCTCGGCGATGGTTGGTGTGTACCACAACTTTTTGCCTGTCTCACGATCAAGGGCTGCCATCCCACCACTGGTCGTGCAGCAACCGTAGAGGGGGTTCAGGGTCAGGCCAATCTCCAACGAGGACAGCGGAACAAAAATGCTGGAATCGCCAATCAGCGGCGTCCCCGAGTAGAACGGCACAGCCTCATCGGTGAGACGTGTGTGCCAGACGCGCTCACCGTTGTCAGCACGAATGGTGTAGACACCACCTGTTCTGTCGGTATAAAGGAGCAGCATGCCAGCGCTGGATTGGAGCGGTAATATAGCGCTGGCTATTTCTCCTTCATGTGTGCTGATCCACCTGACACAACCGGAGTTACGATCCAGCGCGACAATACCGACATTGGTATCACCCACAAACACTGTATCGCTCGTGACGAGTGGCATCGACCTTGGTTTGTCGTTCGCATAGGCATAGGTCCAGGCCAGCCTCAGTCGGGCGACATTATTCGCGTTGATGTCTGTCTGCCGTTGTAACCGGTGGTTATGGGTGTCAATCCCCCAGCCAGTTGTGTAGACCTTCTCAAGTGCCGGTGTTGTGACATCGCAGGTAGCCGCATTTGCGGATTGGATAAGCGCGCACAGCCCGAGCAGTACCAGGCAAACCTTTGACCTGTCCATAGATTGTCGTGTCCCAAACTCCCTCATCTGCAGTCTAGCCCCAATCGGCAGCGGCAGGAAACCGGATCTCAATTTGAGCGCCAAACCAGCACGGAAGTTGGTAGGATACGGGGGCCTAAAACTACCCCGGAGAAATCTCTTGCGCTTCATCCTCTGTCTCATTGTCAGCTTCCTGCCCTTGCTTGCCTATGGCGAGCTGTCACCTATCGAACGCCAAATTGCGGCTTATGCGCGTGAGAGCAAGGAAGATGCAATTCGCCTGCTGGAGGAGGTCGTCAATATCAATAGCGGGACCATGAAT
>CAYGNA010000036.1:5295-19741 GCA_964351065.1 uncultured Pseudomonadales bacterium | reverse complement strand
CAACAAAATCATCATCCAGATCCGGGAAGAGTTTCGACTCTTCAAGCATCCTCGTCACGGCAATATAGAGCTTGCGGAACAGCGGAACAGATTTGGCCTCAAACCCGCTATACACTTTCTGGCGAATATCCTTGGCGAGGTCAACCTTCCGAATAGCCGTGTCAAACGCGTGGACAAAAACGGAGGTACCCAGCGGATTTGCCTCGTTGTGCCCCCATGAATCAACCAGCATGCCCATACGCTGCTGCAGTTCATTCAGGTATTTTTCGTAGATGCGTTCACTACGGGAAATAATGTTTGCAACCGCCAGCCAGTCTTCAAACTCATCCGTGCTGACCAGCGAGAGTTTTACCCGGCTTGCCTGTTTCTGTTTACGCTCCTGCTCGGCGTTCTTGCGATCTTCCAACAGCTTTCGCAGATCACGCGGGTGATCGATCTGGTCCAACACTTCGTTGATAAATGACTGACCGACCTCCTTCTTCGCTTTTTCAAGCGTGGACATGGCCGCAAAATAGTCGCTTTGCTCTGCATTGGTCTTGGCATCACGCGCAAGCTTCAGGAGTTCTTCGTCCATATAGGAAAAAAACGCTGAATTCATTTCGGGCATCACCCGAGCCAATTCCTTGCGAATACCAACAATCAGTTTGCGCGCATCTGCTGTCGCGATACCACCGATATGACCCGGTTGCTGCTCGATTTCCAGATCGTTACTGCGACCAGCAGCACCTGCTGCGCCAGCGGCATGTTTGGGTTCTGCTGCCCGGGTAACCAAAGGCTGGCTGTTGGAATAGTTGAGAAGCGCGGTCATGGCGTCATCTTCAACACCATTGGCAAACTGTATGCCGACACCACTGTCCATCACGCGCACAATTTTGCCTTCAAGGCGAAAGTGCAGGTCTTTGCCCGTCGTGGGCACACTAAAATGAATACCGACGGTCTCACCCTGGCGGATGCCGGGCAGAGCACGGCGCCGTGTGGCATCCTGTTCGACCAGCAACATACCACCTTCGCAAAAATCCCTGATCATGCAGAGCCACGAACGGCCGGCATTTGGATGCACGAGGGCACTCAGGTTAATTGCGTATCTGGGGCTTCTTCGCTTATCCATTAAATGTCGTCTTTAGCCCATATTCGGGTTCAGCTGATAGAGATTTCACGATCCGTATTGGCGATAACCAGCTTGTTGCGACCGGTTCGCTTGGCGTCATAGAGCGCCTTGTCAGCACGATCCAATGTTGTCTCAATGTCTTCCATTTGGCTGTACTGTGTAATGCCCATGGAAGCCGTGATTCGGTAATGTGGCTCAAGCGGGCTAACCTGCATCTTTCGCAATCCGGCACCAATGCGCTCGGCGGCAATCACCGCGTCATTCTGGCTGGTGCCACCCAGCATCAGGACAAACTCTTCGCCACCGATACGCGCAACGCAATCAACCTCACGTAGGATATCACGGGCAATGTCAGCAAAGCTGCGCAGGACAAAATCTCCCGTTCCGTGACCAAACTTGTCATTTACGCGCTTAAAAAAATCCAGATCAACAAAACACAGGGTAAAAGTATAATCCTTGCGACGATCAGCCAGGGCTTTCTGCTGGTGCAGCACCTCTATCAAATGACGCCGATTGAACGCGCCGGTCAACTCATCCCGGATGGCAAGTTCCTGAATTCGGTGGAGCGCAGTGCTCAATTCCTGATTTTTGTTCACCAGAATCGATTCTACCATCGACATTTCAAAGCGATAGAGGACAGGACCAAATACCAGCACCAGGCCAAAAGCCACCATTACAACGGCTTCTGTTAACCATGCGAGGGACTCAAACTGAGATTTGTAAATCACGCTCAGGACATAGCAGGTGAGGCTGTATACAGCAAAAATCACCAGTTCTCGAGGTGACAGACGATTCGCACCCACCACAATCATGGCAAGGCCAGACAGCGCTACCACGGGCTTCATTTCTTCTACAAAATAGGTCGTCATGATCACCACGCTCACCGCCCAGATCATATGGGCAAGCGACATGTCAGGGTCTTCCAGGGTGAGGTTCCATTCCATCATGATTGCGACAATGAACACGGCAAAGCCGGCAGCCGCGAGAGACGCTATCGCCACGAACTTCATCGGCTCGATATTCATGTAACCAATGGAGAGCACAACCCAGCACACGACAAGATGCACAAATATACCGGTGCCGGTGGTAGCAATCCGGTAGATGCGGGACTTCTGTTCGGTGACTGAATCCATGTGAAAACTATAGTTCGGGCGCAAAGTGATACCGACCATTAATTAACGGGAAACGCAGTTTAGACGTTTTCCAGATCGACCTATGTAATCGAAATGTAACAGCTTTGAGGAGATAAATAAGCCTCAAACCCACGGAAATCTCACACAGACCGCACGCGCGCAACCGCATCCAGCCAACCTTCATACAGCTTCTGGCTCGAATCCTCAGACATTTCAGGTTCAAATCGGCGTTCAAGCTGCCAGCGCGCGGACAGCGATGCCAGCGATTCATAAATACCCACTTGCAGGCCGGCCAGGTATGCCGCCCCAAGGGCCGTGGTTTCCGTGATGCCAGGTCGATCTACCGGCATCCGCACAATGTCGGCCAATGCCTGGACAACCCAGTCATTAGTCGCCATACCGCCATCCACACGGATCAGCTTGGGATTTGCACCGTCCTGGGCCATAGCTTCCAGCAGGTCACGCGTCTGGAAACAGACCGATTGAAGCGTCGCCGTGACGATATGATCAATGTTGCTGTCCCGCCGGAGACCAATAATCGCGCCTTTTGCATCTGCATCCCAATAGGGCGCACCCAGCCCGGTGAATGCAGGCACCAGATAGACGCCGCCTGCATCCGGATTGGCCCTGGCTATTCGCTCGGTTTCACTCGCATCTGCCACAAACCGCATCTGGTCACGAATCCACTGCACCGCCGCGCCCGCGACAAAAATACTGCCTTCGAGCCCATAAGTGACCTGGCCATTCAACCGATAGGCCACCGTGGTCAGCATCTTGTTCTTCGAAACAACCGCTGTCTCGCCCGTGTTCATGATGACAAAACAGCCGGTACCATAAGTACTCTTGGTCATGCCGGCATCAAAACAGCACTGACCGACGAGTGCGGCCTGCTGGTCGCCAGCAATGCCCCCCACAGGAATGGCCGCGCCTAGCAGACCGGGGTCAGTGGTACCAAAATCAGCAGCGCTATCGAGCACCTCCGGTAACAGCGCTGCGGGAATATCCAACCGCTGGAGCAACTCACTGTCCCAGACCTGCTCATGAATGTTAAACAACATGGTCCGCGACGCATTTGTGGCATCGGTCCGGTGAACCCTGCCACCGGTTAACCGCCACAGCAGAAAACTGTCAACCGTGCCGAACGCAAGTTCACCCGCTTCTGCCCGCTGGCGAGCGCCGTCCACATGATCCAGTATCCACTGCACCTTTGTGGCCGAAAAATAAGGATCAAGCAACAGACCGGTTTTTGCCGTTACGACGGGTTCAAATCCCGCTGCTTTCAACGCGTCGCAGGTGCCAGAGGTTCGGCGGTCCTGCCACACAATAGCCCGATAAATCGGTTTGCCCGTTGCGCGATCCCAGACAATGGTGGTCTCCCGCTGATTGGTGATACCAATAGCTGCAACCTCTTGCGGGGCCACACCTGCAGCACCAATGGCCTCGCGGGCCACCGCCAGGGTTGTGTCCCAAATCTCCTCAGCATCATGTTCTACCCACCCATCAGCCGGGAAATACTGGGTAAACTCACGCTGGCTAACCGCTAGCACCTCAGACTCAGCGTTGAAAACGATTGCTCGCGAACTGGTGGTTCCCTGGTCGATTGAGAGGATATATGCAGCCATGCTGGGCTCCGGGCAAAAGCAGCATTATGCCTCCGGTGAGCCAGCGTTGTCCCGCCCTGTTCCCCGTGATTCAATGCGGACTTGCAGCAAACATCGTCAGTGAAGAAGGAGAAGCCGTGTACCTGTATCCGCCACCCAAACAGATCAGGCAGAACAAAGCGCACCTTGACAGGGGCATCCGGCATTTCGTGAAGCTCAGCGGTCCTGCCGGGGATGCCATCAGCGCCACGCTCTGCAACTTTGTGGTACGTCACGGACTCACCCTGACCTTTGGCAACCCAACACCTGCAGAAGTCCTGCTGACGCTGGGAGACGACGCTGGACTTGCCAGTGAGCATTACAGGCTGGCAAGCAAATCAGATGGGCTGCTGCTTGAAGCTGGTGACGACAGCGGATTCTTCTATGGGCTGGCGACACTGTCACAGATACTCGACCAATATCCGGTCACCTTGCCACAGTTCACCATCAACGACGGTCCGGATTATGCGAATCGGGGAGTAATGCTGGACATCAGTCGCTGCAAGGTGCCTACCCAATCGACCCTGTTTGAACTCATCGAACGTCTGGCCGCGCTCAAATTCAACCAGCTCCAGCTTTACACCGAGCACACCTACGCGTTTGCGAACCATCCACTGGTATGGGCTGGCGCATCGCCACTTGACGCAGCGGACACGCTCGCAGTACGGGATCACTGCCGCAAACACTTTATCGAGCTGGTACCCAACCTGAACTCATTTGGGCACTGGGAGAGATGGCTCCGATACCCCGAGTATCACGCGTATGCCGAGTGCCCTGGCGGCTTCACGCACCCTTTATCCGGTCAGTTCATGCCGTATGGCTCAACTCTGAAACCCAACAACAAGAGCCTGGCGCTTGTATCTGATCTCTATGATGAATACCTGCCGCTGTTTGATAGTGGTCTGCTTAACATTGGCGGAGACGAACCCTGGGAACTCGGTCTGGGATGGAGCAAAAAACGCTGCGAGCAACGCGGCACCACGCGCGTATATATCGATTTTCTCGCCCGCATTAAGCAGGTGGTCGACAAGCGCGATCGCACCATGATGTTCTGGAGCGATATTGTCCTGAAAGAACCAGCGTCCCTCGGTTCCCTGGACCGGGATATGATCGCAATGAACTGGGGTTATGAAGGTAATCATCCGTTCAGGCGCGAATGTAACCAGGTGGCCGCCGCAGGACTGCCATTTTATGTTTGTCCCGGCACCTCCAGCTGGAACAGTCTGACCGGCCGAACCGCAAACGTTGAACAGAATCTGGACAACGCAGCGCGAGCAGGTATCGGGTCAGGTGCCATTGGTTACCTGGTCACCGACTGGGGCGACCACGGGCACCACCAGTATCTGCCCATTAGCTACCCGGGATTTCTACTTGGTGCCTGTCATGCCTGGAACCACCGGGGAAGTCGCGGGATGAGTGCGGCAGACGGCGTTAACAGAATGTTTTTTGGCGACCCGGCCGCTGGTGCCGGCGAACTCCTGACCAGACTCGGCCAGGTACTGGACCTGGCACCGGCGAACATTCGCAATGCCACGATCTTCAACCGACTGCTCTTTTGGAACATGCAGCATGAACCCACTGCCACGCAGAATGTTTCGACAGATTCGCTGGATGCGTGTCTCGGTGCCTTCTCAGACCTGGACGACTCGCTCCCGGGCGTCAGGGACAAACAGGCCCGGGGCGAGTTGCAAAACGCCATTACGTTGGCTCGCCACGGCGTCCATCGGCTCCAGTATTTTCGCGGTCAGCGAACTGATGTTAGTGCCATGCGGACAGCACTTGCCGAGGCGATCGGCCGCCACGAATCCCTGTGGCTGGGCCGCAACCGTCCCGGTGGTCTCCGGGAGAGTGTGGCGCACCTTGAGCGGGCCGGCGCCGCACTCGATTAGTTCTGCAACGCCGACGTCAGGAACCCGTCACCACAAACTTGTATCCGGCCGCCGGATGGGTGCACAATAGCCGTTCCCCAAAACGCATCAATACCAAGAGAGTGGAGATCAGAGCATGCGCGACGTAGTGGTTGTAGACAGTGTAAGAACCGGATTGGCCAAATCCTTCCGAGGAACTTTTAACCTAACAAGACCCGATGATATGGTCGCGCATTGCATTGATGCGCTGCTGCAAAGAAACCCCAAGCTGGATCCGGCTGAAGTTGAAGACGTGATTGTTGGTTGCGCCAGTCAGACAGGCGAACAGGGCGGCAATATTGCAAGGCTGGCGGTCATTCTGTCCAACCTGCCCATTACAACTGCAGGTTCTACCATCAGCCGGGCGTGTTCTTCAGGCCTCAACTCTATCGCTTTTGCTGCTAACCAGATTGCCAGTGGCTGGTCAGAAGTCATGATTGCAGGCGGCGTGGAATCGATTTCCGCAGGCCAGCGCCAGACTCCCGGCAAGTCTCAACCACACCCGACGATCAAGGAAAAGTCACCAGCCATCTTTATGGCGATGGGTAACACGGCTGAAGTTGTCGCCAGACGCTATAACATTTCGCGCGAATACCAGGATGAATTTTCACTGGAGTCACAGAAGCGTACTGCTGCTGCACAGCAAGCTGGTATTTTCGACGACGAAATCATGCCAATGAAAACCAAGTACGCGAAGATCATCAACAAGGAAACCAAAGAAACCGAGATTGTTGATGGCGTATGCGTAGGTGATGAATGCAACCGTCCAGAAACCACCCTGGAAGGTCTCGCAAAACTGCCACCCGCTTTCGAAGAAAACGGAACCGTTACTGCAGGTAATGCTTCACAACTCTCTGATGGCGCATCCATGACACTGGTCATGAGTGCCGAGCGCGCTGAACAGCTTGGCCTCGAGCCAATGGCCTACTTCCGCGGCTGGACAGTTGCAGGTTGTGAGCCTGACGAAATGGGTATTGGACCGGTATTTGCCATCCCCATGCTGCTGAAGGCCAAAGGTCTGTCAATGAACGATATTGACCTGGTCGAGCTGAATGAGGCATTTGCATCACAGTGTCTGTACTCACGTGACAAGCTGGGCATCAATCCTGAAATCTACAATGTTAATGGCGGCTCTATTTCTATTGGCCATCCGTTTGGCATGACGGGCTCTCGCCTCACCGGCCACATTGTTCGCGAACTCAAGCGTCGCAACCAGAAGTACGGCATTGTGAGCATGTGTATCGGTGGCGGTATGGGCGCAGCAGGTTTGTTCGAAGCCTGCTAGTCATCGCAACTCGCACAAGCAAATCGCACAAGCAAATCGCACACGAAAGCAAAGAGTAAAAATAGAGTAGAAAAAGGAACCCCGGTTATACCGGGGTTTTTTTTGGCATTTTTTTGGCGATAACCACCACCAATCTGCCAAAGCACTACTCTAACCCCTTGTATTTATTAGCATCCAATATTGGCAGGCTGATTGCATCAACTCTCCCCAAACAGGGAGAGAACCATGCTTGTCAAAGTCTTGAAGTACACCGGGCTATTGCTCGGCGTGATGGGTGTTATTGCCACAATTGGCATAGTGATCACGCAACGAATCTCTGATGGCCCCAATGAATTTCTGCAAGGGGGGCCGTTTCAGAGCGGTGACCTGGTAGCAACGCCAGTCACCGACTGGTCGTTTGCCGTCGGCAAAAACACGCAGTTCGAACTGGTTGGGTTCGGCACTTCACGTACCGCCGGGTTCATCATGCATGATGGCATCGCCTACATGACCTGTGATCTTGGCTTTATGTGGAATCGGCTGCCTCCAGGTCTGCAGAAGAATATTCTGCACATAATCTACCTATTCAAGCACTGGCATCTTGATGCGGTACAGGACGGCCGCGCACTGCTGCGGATTGATGGCAAAATTTACAAGACAACCTTCGTCAAGGTGGAAGATCCTGACCTGAATGCAATCCTCCGGGTTGGACTCGAAGACCGGGGGCGGGAATACCTCGGCGACGACATGGGACCTGCCCCTACCGAGCTACCCAATGACGTCTGGTTCTTCCGCATGGACCCAGCCACCTGGTAACAAGCCAACTGGCAATGCTGGCCAATGCCTGTCCGGCAATGAAACCGAAGAGGCTGTATCTTCATCAACGTTCGAAGGTCATGCGCACACCGACGTAGGCCGCCCGCCCGGGCGTGGCATAGCCAATCACTTCCTCGTAATTTTTGTCAAAGAGGTTCTCGATGCGCGCGGTCAGTTGGACCCCATGGCCTGCATCAAGGCTCGCGTTCACGCTGGCCAACGCATAGCCACCCAGCCGGGTCCGCTCGGCCACAAAACCATTGGTGAAATAGTTTCTGAAATCACTGTCCAGTTGTGCACCGTTATAAGCGACCTGCCCCGAGACACGCGCGCGCCCTGCCAGCAGCGACTGCGAAAGCGACAAACTGCCGGTGTGCCGCGGCCGGCGTAACTCCTGGCCATCGGGCTCATGGGCATCTGTGTAGGTATAGCTCGCCGAGAATGTTGTATCGGTGCGTAGCCGACCTGATAGCGACACTTCAACGCCGCTGCGTGTACTTTCCCCCTGGGCATTTGCCACACTCGGGAAAAGGCTCTGGATTTCACTCTCGAGATTGGCATCGAAGTAGGTCACATCGAGGGTCACGTCGCCCCCGGCCAACCGCTGTTCAATCCCCAGATCCCACCCAAGGGACTGCTCAGGTGCCAGGTCGGGGTTACCCTCAAAGGTACCCGGCACAAAGCCAAACTGCTCAAAGAAAGTTGGGTTCGTAACACCAGTGCCCATACTTGCGTGCAGGCGAGTGCCATTGTCCTCGAGCAACCAGGAGGCATCCAGGGACCAGGTGTTCGCGTTCTCAAACCTGTCATTGCTGTCGCGTCGAACAGTTGCCCCAAGGAAAAGCTGATCATTTATCTCGACGCGATGCTCCACGCCAAACCCAAGTAACGCTCTCTCCTGCAGGGCTACCTGACTGGGATCAAACGGGTAAAGGCTTCGATAACCCTCCACTTCCCGCTGCAGGAAGAAGGTGGATCGCTGCTTGAACTGCCCTCCCCATCGCCAACTGGTATCGAGATTGACCTTGTCCCGGCTGGCATCGCTGCCAAAGGTCCCACCATCGAGATCAGTCCTGGTTGACTCGATGCCGAACCGGCTTAGCGATTTGCCATCAGCAAGGCGGAGCGTTCCTCTACCCGCCAGCGTCACATCGTCAGAATCCGAAAACGAGTTATCGTCAACGGCAAGCCCCTGCGCTGGTCCCCCAGTAAAATCAAAGCCATCGGTATCAGATTTGCGCGCATTCATGCGGCCCACCAGTTCGAACGACAGCGCGTCACTGGGCGAAATGTCCAGTCGGCCAGAGATCGTCAGGTTGCGGTCCTGGTCTGCATCGCTCCCCATCGAATCATCGCGGGAGACATCAAAAGTGGTCGATCGCCTGACCAGGCTGATGCGACCTCGAAACCGATCGCTTCCCCCGGTTGCTGACAGCATGATCTGGCGTGCATCGTTTTGACCGCCCTCAAGGGCAACCTCAACACGTGGGGATGTGTCGGCACCCAGCGTGTGGATGTTCATGACGCCGGCCAGCGCGTTGGATCCGAAGAGGCCACTCTGTGGCCCCCTGAGAATCTCGATACGTTGAATATCAGCGGCAAGCAGTGACGCAAAATCGTATTCACCGGTTCCCGCCGCAGAGACATCGACACCGTCAACCAGTACCAGCAGGTGATTGCCATCAGCCCCACGCAAGCGTAGCTGCGCAAGTCCACCAAAGCCTCCGGCACGGTTTACCGCGATGCCGGGCAGCCCCCGAAACAGATCCGCACCGTACTGGTATCCCAGTTCTTCGATGCTGTTCTCGCCAAGCAGGCTGACGGAGTGGCCCGTCTTGTAGATTTCAGTAGGCAACCGCGATGCGACTACCACAATTTCTTCCAGGTTGTTTTTATTATCGATTTGTTGGGCAAACACAGGATTTGCCAGACCCAGCGCAAATGCAGCGCAGGTCATGCTGATGATTGGTCTCATGGTGTTACTCCAGAGCTTCTGTTGCCGCCGGTCCTCGAGCGGAATAAAAAGAAAAGCGCTGAATCGGTCTACGGACTGATGAAGTGGGCTTTACGCCCGGGCTGTTGCCGCCTTCCCATGCCGAAGCACAGTGACTGGAACAAAAAAAAGTTCCTGGCAACCGCCATTCAATTACCGTTGCGAGGTCAGTACCAGATTTTCACTGGTTTCCCGGACATCCAACACCTGTGCCCTGCAAACTATCGCCGGGCGCAAGTGCCATAATAGGCTGAACATCACAAAGACACAAACGATGTGGGGACTTGCGCAACACGGCAACCAAGACCATGTGCCCATTCTTAAGTACACTGACAGGATCAACCAGGAGGGAAAATTAGTGAACCAGACCAAAGCAGATACAGCAGATATGGCAGTCGCTGAACATGACACGCTTTATGCCGTTTCAGACGGCATCGCGACCATTACCCTGAACCGGCCGAACCAGATGAACACACTTGGTGGATCAATGATGGCACTGGTCAGCAAATATTTCCTGCAAGCCGAAAACGATCCCGAGGTTCGCGTTGTGATCCTGACCGGCAATGGTCGTGCATTCTGTGCAGGACTTGACGTTGTGAGCGCGCAGTCCAGAACCGGGACGCAGGCAGGGAACAACAGTCGTGCACCAGTACCCGTTACCCTGAACGTAAAGACATTTCCGCCCGCAGTAATCTTCAACTGCGAAAAGCCCGTTATCTGCGCGTTGAACGGCGCTGCTGCAGGGTTTGGCATGGATATGGCGCTCGCGTGTGACATCCGGGTGATGGCCGAGAGTGCAAAGATGGCACCAACACCGGTCAAGCGCGGCATTGTGCCGGAAAGCGGCGGCACCTGGATATTGCCTCGCCTGGTCGGATGGGAAAAAGCGGCTGAGATCTTCTTTACCGCACGCAACCTCGGCGCCGTCGAGAGCAAAGAACTCGGCCTCTGCGCACACGTGGTGCCGGATGCGGAACTCGTGGCATTTGCTCGCAAACTGGCCGGTGATATCGCAGCAAATGCCCCCCTTGCGGTGCAGTCAGCAAAGCGACTCATGCGCATGGGACTCGCCGAGCAGTTCAATGACCACGTACATCATGTGTACATGAACTTTCTGCAACTGATGCGAACCGAAGATGCACGCGAGGGAATGACGTCATTCGCCCAGAAACGCGCGCCTGAGTTCAAGGGTAACTAGCGGTTTTTGCTGAAACCGGAAACTCACGACTACCAGGCAATGGACGCCGGAAAGAACTCCCGCGTCAGGGCCTCGTAGTAGGGTCGGAGCGCCGCCACATCAGGTGGCGCTTCACCTTTGGAGTAAAGGTCAAAAGGCTGGAACTTTTTTACCCAGCTGAACATTTCCCGATCGGTGTCGTTCATCAGGTAATCGTACTCGCCTTCTGAGTGCGCACTGTAGAAGCTGTGATACCGGATGACATACTGCGCGGGCAGTGGCAGGTAAGCCCTGGTCACCTGGTACAGGTATTCATCGTGCCCCCATGACATGGTCACAGCGTCCAGCCCACACCCCTGGGTATAGATACCAAGCCTGCTCTGATAGTGCGGATCTTTCGCATCAGGGTTTTCGGCAAAATACTCGGGATAGACAATCCGGTCAGAGAACTGGCAACCCAGTGGAAATGTGTCACCCACAACTGCCCATTGAGGCTCACCAAACAGGCAGAGTACCTTGCCCAGATCATGGATAAGCCCAACCAGTTGAAACCATGGCGGATGCCCGGCGCGCCGGATCGCCTCGGCCGTCTGCAGGAGATGCTGAATTTGCGACAGGCTGGTATCCGGGTCACTGTCATCAACCAGGGTATCGAGGTGTTCACAGGCTTCCCAGACGCTCCAGGTAGCGCGGTTAAAGCGGCCAAACTCCGCCTGCTTTGACCTGGCAAACTCCAGTGTCTGAAACTTATGGTTCTGTTGATAAAAGTCCCGCACAGAATCGCGTGCTGGCGCCGCGTAATCGCGAAATGAGCCTTCAGTCATAACACTCGCTCCGCCCAGAACTGGTTCATGTGCCAGATAGCCGCCTCATGCCGGCTAAGCCTGCCGGCAGCCGCGAGTGGTGCATTAACGCCGCGCCACGGACCCTCGTTTACAGCAATGTCCTCTTCATGGACAAACTGCACGCCGGCCATCATCTCAGCCAGGGCATCAGCATAGGCTGCATCACTGGCCGTTTCAGGATGTACCAGAATATGAATTTTGAGTGTCATGTGGTCAACCGCAGCGGGCAGCACTTGATACCAGGCCACCATGGTGTCACCCGGCGCAAACAACAGGGTTGGTGAAACAAGGCAGGCAATCAGGTGGTGATTGCCTGATGGCAGCCCAGGCAGCAGCGGCAGGCTATCAGGCTCACGCGGCAGTTGGCTGGGCATATGCAGTGCTGACCATAGATGGGCAGCGTCAGCCTCGACGTAAGCATCTTTTGCAGGATAGACAGGCTGGAATGTATTCACATGCGGGCCAATATGGTGATACGCCTCCATAAAGTTCTCAACCAGCAGCTTCCAGTTCCATGGACTGTCAAATTCCAGCGTGCCACCAATGACAAGCTCACCGATTCGATAGTCGGCCAGCAACAGGGAGAGGTCGTGCAGTTGTGGTGCAAGCGGCGCGGCCGTCTCATCAATATTCACAAATACAAAGCCGTTCCACACCTCGCAGGCTACTGCTGGCAACTGGCACCCTGGCGGCGGAAAACCCGCCACGCCATCCATCATGGGGGCGCTGATCAATCGACCATCAAGGTCATACTTCCACAGGTGATACGGACAGCTGAAGTGATGGGCGTTGCCCGTCCCGGTGGCCACCGGCATCGCCCGGTGCAGGCACACGGATGACATGGCGCGTATTTGACCGTCTTTTTGTCGAACAATGACCAGCGGCTGCTTCAGCAGGTCGATACAAAGGTAGTCACCGGGTTGTGGAATCTGCTCTGCCCTGGCAACACACACCCACTCCCGCTCAAAAATTTTCGAGACTTCATGGGCAAAAATATCCGGATCTGTGTAAGCGCGAGGTGGCAGCGTGGTCGCGTGTGCCAGCGGCGCGGTGACGCAAGCAGCTTCATGCGTCGAAAGAATGCTCATTGCCAGCGCTGGAGTAGCGTCTTCAGTTGATCAACAAACGCCATTGGCTGGTCAAGAAACAGGTGGTGACGGGCGTCTTTCATTTCAACAACTTCCATGGCTGGTTTGAGTTCCTGCATGTAGTCCACTGACTTCTTGCTGAAGGATTCGCTCAGCTCACCGTAAATGAGCGCGATGCGCCCCGGTACGGCTAAAAAATCTGCCTCCAGGTCACCGCTGCGGTTCATCCGCACGCCCTGCTCTTCATCAAACTTCCAGACCCAGCCATCGCCGTCGTATTCAACCGAGTGGCGTGCAATGTGGTCAACAATATACTGGTTATCACATTGCTGGGGTGGCTGCAGGCGAAAGCGGGAAATGGCGATTTCGCGCTCGGGGTAAACCTTGGGTCGTGCAAGCCGCTCCGGCTGCTGCTCGCGTTCCTTGACATCATCCGGATGACGCACACCCGAGTCCACGAGCACCAGACCGCCAAACCGGTCGGCCCGGGTTGCAAACACGCGCAGCGACATCATGCCGCCAAAACTGTGTGCGACCACAATGGTGTCCTGCGGCATACCAAGCTCATCCGCAACCGCGACAATCTCGGCAGCATAAATGTCTGCTGAATACTCATCGCGATGACCGCTGTCCCCCATACCTGAGAGATCAAGGGCAACAACCTGATAGTCGTCTTTGAAGAAAGGCGCAATGAAGTCCCACCAGTGGGCGTGTGCATTATGACCGTGAACAAACAACAGTCCGGGTTTGCCTGCACTGCTCCAGGCGCGATAGTTAATGTCACAATCCTGGACTTCAACGCTGCCCTCGATTGCTTGTGTTTCTACTGCGGTCCAGAACCAGTCAGGCGCTTCACTCATGTCTTGGTCTCACTCCTGTCGTTCCTGGGTTCAGGCAGCCCTGGCGTACTGTTTCAGATGATAGTCATAGTTGCCAAACAGCGTATCGATTGCAGTCAGACGTTTAAAGTAGTGACCAACAGACATTTCTTCCGTCATGCCCATACCGCCGTGCAACTGGATGGCACTCTGCCCGACAAATCGCCCACCTTTGCCAACGCGCACCTTGAGTGCTGACAGGGCCTGCATCGCGTCGGGACCAAACCCTTCGGCAAGACGCATCGCAGCCATATAGAGCAACGACTTGGTCTGTTCATGTTCCATGAACATATCAACCATTCGATGCTGGAGCACCTGAAACTTGCCGATTGGCTGGCCAAACTGCTCACGCTGCTGACAATAGTCAACAGTAGCTTTGTAGAGAACCTCCATCGCACCCACCGCCTCGGCACCAACGCCGAGTAATCCCTGGGCGATAGCCTGTTCCAGCAGCGGTAAGCCGTTGTCCCGCTCGCCGAGGATTGCATGGGCTTCAACCCGAACGTCCGTGAAAGTAATTTCTGAGGCGCGATGCCCGTCAATTGTCGGGTAGTCCCGACGGGCGACGCCTGGCGCGCTGGCGTCAACAAGCACAAG
>CAYGNA010000036.1:0-5285 GCA_964351065.1 uncultured Pseudomonadales bacterium | reverse complement strand
TGCCCACCTGCGGTTCGCACGGCCACCACGAGAAAATCGGCACTTGGGCCACCCAGCACAACACCTTTCATACCATTGATAACAAGATCACCGGTACCGCTTGCCGTCGTTTTTACATCCGCCAGGTTAAAACGGGCCTGCGGTTCCACATACGCCAACGCAGCCAGCTTTGTGCCAGCCATGATCTCAGCCAGTACAGCGTCCTTGTGGGCCTGGCTACCACCTTCGGCTATTGCGGTGCCAGCCAGCAAAATGGAGGACAGGTAGGGCTCAACCACAAGGCCTTTACCGAATTCTTCCATCAAGATCATCGTCTCAACGGGTGTGCCGCCAAATCCGCCCAGATCCTCTGCAAACGGCAGGGCGAGCCAGCCCAATTCGGCAAAGCTATCCCAGTTGGACTGGGCATAGCCGAGGTCGGTCTGCAGCAGTTTCTGACGCTGGTCAAACGCGTAACTGTTTTGCATAAAGCGCTGCACACTATCCTGCAGCATTGTTTGTTCTTCTGAGAACGAAAAGTCCATTGTAATCTCCCACTTGCGCTCTGTTTGCCGAGACGATTGCCGAGACGGTTGCCGAGACGGTTGCCGGTACGGCAGCCGTCGATCATAGGTTTTAGCCCCTGTTATTTCAAGGCGCAGCGCTTGACCCTGGCCAGGCAGGTACATATCCTGCGGATTCGATTTTATGACAAGGCAAATGGCGATGGCAGATCCTGTGGTTGCGCAAAAATCCCCTTTTGGCATTGATGTCGAAGCGGGCAAAAAATACTTCTGGTGTGCCTGTGGCAAGAGCGCCAGTCAACCGTTCTGTGACGGCTCGCACCAGGGGAGTGAGTTCCTGCCGCTGAAATACGAGGCAACGGAAAGCAAAAAGATCTTTTTCTGTGGTTGCAAGTTCACCAAGGGCCAGCCGCTATGCGACGGCAGCCATAACGCGCTCTAGCCATGGCCAGTTCTCGGCCAGGAACCCGCTGGTTCCTGGCCGACGAGTCGTTTCACGCGACCTGGTGCACCAGCAGGAAAAGCTGAGTTGGTGAACCCATAGGTTGACAGGAAATAGCCACCCCGATGTCCAGTTCTTACAGAAACCACTTAATTCCTGTCCAAATAGAACCTCTCGCGCGCTGACGGGAACATAACCGACCACATCTTGTTACATTCTTTGTTGCATTCTTTGCTGTATCCTTTGTTGTATCCTTGGCCGCAACGTGCGGCACATTATCGCGACTGACGGCGAACACAAATATGAAAATAGGTCGATTCCTCGATTCAACTCCTCGCTGGCAGCATGAAGATGCCGCGATTCGGTTGCGTGCGATTGCAGAAGACTCACTCGATCAGTCGACCCTGCTTGGACTTGCCAACACTGACACTGACGACACCGTTAAGACTGCTGCAATTGAACAACTGTCTGACAGCCTTGTGCTCGAACAGCTTGCGCAAACAGATAACGCCAGCACAAGCGCTGCCGCCTGCCAGCGCTGGGTAGCATTGCTGTCGGTGCTGGCGCCAGACGAGGCTCTGCAGCGGCTGGACGAGTGCCCACTACCTCAGTTGGTAACCGCCAGTGCCCGCTTTGCAAGCGGGGTTGAGCTACGGCTTGCTGCAGTCGCCCGGATAAACGACGAATCAACCCTGGTGGAACTACTCCGACTCGACAATAACAGCCAGGTGCTGCAGGCCTGCGCTACCAGGCTGGAAGACGAAATTCGTCTGGAAGAGGTCCGCACACTGTACCTCGGCAAAGACAAAAACGTACTGCGCATTGTGCGCGACAAACTTACCCACAAGCGTGAAGCTCGTGAGAAGACCATCGCCCTGGCCGCGCAATGCGACAATCTCGCAGACAGGGCACAAAAACTCGCTAGCAGTGAATACCATGAGATGTTTGACCGCTATGCAGCAGCGCTCCAGGCAGAATGGTCCACGCTGCGGCCACAACTTGATGACCCTGCCACAGCCAGCGCAGCGCGGATTGAACAGGCGCTGGCGCACTGCTTTGAAATCCTGCGGCGTATTCCCGAGGAACGTGAACGACTCGAAGCGGCTGTCCAGGAAGCTACCACTCGCCTGACTGCGCTTTGCACTGCACTGGAGCGCGAATTGAGTGCTCCAGAACAGATTACTGCAGACTTCGACAGCATTACTGCCGCCTGCCCACCTGGCACTGATAATCCTGACTATTTGCTGGGCGTGAGCCGCATCAGGACACTGCTTACACAATTGGGCTACGCCGGATTGGTGAACCCGAGAGACAAAAACCTGGCACGGCTGACCGCGTCTCTCGCAAGGGTAGCCTGGCCGGACGATTTTCCCAGGCCCGCGCATCTGGAAGAGGCAGAAGCGCAGCTTGCGTCGCTACGCGCTGAACAGGAAAGAGTTCAGAAATTTATCACCGATATTGATGAGCGCCTGGCCAAACTGTCGGCCCAGATTGAAGCCGGAGAGAGCCGCGCGGCCAGCAAAACGCTCAGTAATCTCACCCGGAAATTGGGAAGTTCAAGTGACAGAACAACAACGGCACAGGCAGACCTGCTCGCACGTCTGGGCCAGGCCCTGCGTGACCTGAAAGACTGGCAGGGGTTTGCAACCACGCCCAAACGACTTGAATTGTGCGAAAAAATGGAAGCGCTCGCTCTGGAGACTGCCATTCACCCCGCCGAGAAGGCGACAGCAATCAAGGAACTGCAGGAGACCTGGAAAACGCTGGGCCCCTCGGATTATGCCGAAGGCCAGTTGTTGTGGAGTCGCTTCCGTGAAGCTGCTGACGTGGCCTTCAAGCCCTGCGCTGAATTTTTCCAGGCGCAGCGGGATCAGCGTGAACAGAATGTTGTTGCCCGCGAAGGCATTTGTGCTGAGCTGGAACAGTTCAGCACAACGCACGACTGGGAGGCGCCGGATTACAAACTGGTTGCTGACAACATCACAAGTGCGCTGCGTCGATGGCGGGAGCATGAAGACATCCCAAGAGGCCGCTTCAAGAAATTGCAAAACCGCTTTGCTGCTGCGCTCGATCCGCTGCAGGCAAAACTGAAAACTGAGCAGGACAAGAACCGCGAGCAGAAAGCAGCACTGATTGCGCAACTGACTGATCTGTTGGCGACTGAAAACCCGGACGTGAACAGTGCAATCAACACCGCCAAGTCCGCCCAGCAGGCCTGGCGATCAATTGGTGTCACCGAGCGCCGCGCCGACCAAAAGCTCTGGAAGAGCTTCCGCAAACAATGTGACCTGGTATTTGCGCTGCGTGACCAGGCAAGGGACGCTGCCAGGGTGGAAGCGCAGGCAGCCCGCGGTCGCGCAGGCGAAATCGCAGCACAGCTGGCTCAGGCGATAAAAGCCGGGGAAGCGACCCGTGGCACAATAAAGGCCTTACGCGCAGAATTTGATGCCGCGCTACCTCGCGGCAATGAGAACCGTGGTCTGGAGAAAGAGTTCCGGGATCTCGTCGGCCAGGCAGAAAAACGCCTTAAAAACCAGGCAAAAGAACAAACACGCCACATGTTGTCTGAGGTTCGACGTCGCGGACTGCTGTGCAGTCAGCTCGAAACCGGTGCTGCCACGGCTGAGCAGGTTGATGCCGAGTGGGAAGGTGATGTCACGCTGCCACCTGAGATTCAGGCCCGTCTTGACGACCGGCGAGACCATACAACAGCAACCGACGCGATGCTGCTGGAAGGAAATGCCAGTAAGGCCGCACTACTTTGCGTGAAAATCGAGATCCTTGGTGACATAGAGTCTCCTGCCGAGGCAAAAACCTTGCGCATGCAGTACCAGGTCGAACGGCTTAATCGCGAACTGTCCCAGGGCCAGAAAGACACGCGGACGCCAGACCAGCAGCTGTTTGATCTTTTAATTGAGTGGTACTGCACCGGCCCCCTGCCAGCCAGCACCGCGCATTTGACCGAACGCTTCGCAAGAGCAGAAAAAAAGCTTACTGCTGACGGGCAGTCCTAGTCGGGCGAAGGTGACTCAGGGGAGTTCCACTTCGACCCTGGCACCACCCAGGTCAGACGCCCCCAGTTCAATTTCCCCACCATAGCGACTCACAATCTCGACGACCACAGCGAGCCCAATCCCTTGTCCGGGCGTATGGGAATCAAGGCGTGCACCCCGCCTCTGTACACGCATTCTTTCACTGGCTGATATCCCAGGACCATCGTCTTCGACCACAATCTGTAGCCTCACAGCATCAGGTGCAGACCGAGCGCGCAGCCGAACCTGCGATTCACCGTATTTGCAGGCATTGTCCAACAGATTCCCCAACAGCTCCATCAGGTCGCGGTCATCTCCGAGGAAGGTGCAGTCTTCTACCTGCACGTCGATGTGGATACGCTTCGACGCATAGACTTTGTTCATGGCGGCAACAAGTCGATCTGTTACCGGCGCGACCTCAATCGGCTTGCGAATCAGCACCGGCGTACTCGATACAGCACGCTCAAGCTGATAGCCAACAATGTCATTCATTCTTGAAACCTGCTCATCGACTGTTGTGCGCAATGACACCGGGTCACTCTCGCTCTGGAAAGCACCCCTAAGTATGGCTAGTGGCGTTTTCAGGCTGTGTGCCAGGTCAGCAAGTGTCAGGCGATACTTTTCCCGCTGCTGGCGCTCGCTTGCCAGCAGCAGGTTCAGGTTGCGCGTGACGCCACCAATCTCAGCCGGGTAGTCACCTTCAAGATATTCACTTTCGCCATCCTCAATGCGCTTCAGGTCCTCTTCAAGTCGCCGCAGCGGCATCAACCCCCAGTTCATGACCAGGCCCTGGACGAGGATCAGCGCCAGCACAACACCAACCAGCCAGCCCCAGAGGTTGTTGCGAAACCCCGCCACCTCGGATAGATAGGTGTCCCGGCTTTGCAGCACAACAAACGTAAAAGGTGTAGCCGTGTCGCTTGCCCCCTGCCAGAGCACGCGGTAAGAAAGGTAAAACAACGCATCTCCCGCGTCGTTGGCCACCTGACTGAAAACGGGCACACCGGGTTCCCCTCGTGTATACAGAGCAACAAGCGATGGTGGCGGCAACCCAAGATCAAGTGCAGAAGAACTGCGCCAGAGTTCAACGCCCCGCTCGTCCAGCACCAACGCAAAGAGCCCCGTGCCAAGCCGATTGAAATCAGGCTCCTGCAGCGCATCGGGGAGAAACAATTCACCTTCAGCCTCATCGGTGGTTGCGAGCAGCCCGTAGATATGTAGCAGGAGTCGCTCAGAAACACCTTGTTCAGCACTTCTGCGGAATGCCTGATCGAGGACGACCCCCATCAGCCCCAGGAAGACAAATAG
>CAYGNA010000035.1:0-19800 GCA_964351065.1 uncultured Pseudomonadales bacterium | reverse complement strand
AACTTGAGCCCTGGCGAGATGCGCGTGTGCACGTACTGACACATACGCTGCATTACGGTATGGGTGTGTTTGAGGGTGTCCGTGCTTATGCCACTCCCCGTGGACCACTGATTTTTCGTCTGCAGGAACACACGGACCGCCTGTTCCGATCCGCGCATATACTGGGCTTTCCCATGCCCTTCGACAAAGAGCAGTTAAACGAGGCACAAAAACAGGTGGTGCGGGAGAACGGCCTGAAAGAGGCGTACCTGCGGCCGATGTGCTTCTTTGGATCTGAAGGAATGGGGCTGCGGGCCGACAATCTCAAGCCTCACTGTATGGTGGCTGCGTGGGAGTGGCCTGCTTATATGACGCCAGAAGCCAGGGTGGAAGGAATCAAGGTGCGGACATCCTCCTTCACGCGGCATCATGTCAACATCACCATGTGTAAAGCCAAAGCCAACGGTAATTACATCAACTCGATGCTGGCGCTGCGGGAAGCACTCGACAGTGGCTGCGAAGAAGCATTGATGCTGGACAATGAAGGCTATGTTGCCGAGGGCAGCGGAGAAAATGTCTTTATTGTGCAAAAAGGCAAGCTGATTACGCCTGAACTGACCTCCTGTCTCGAGGGTATCACGCGTGCCACGGTGATCGATTTCGCCGCAGAGCTGAATATTCCCGTTGTTGAGCGGCGGATTACCCGCGATGA
Source organism: uncultured Pseudomonadales bacterium (assembly GCA_964351065.1). Taxonomy (GTDB): domain Bacteria; phylum Pseudomonadota; class Gammaproteobacteria; order Pseudomonadales; family Azotimanducaceae; genus JANQJA01. The sequence continues at coordinate 19,109 of CAYGNA010000035.1, read as the reverse complement.
GGTGTATGTTGCCGACGAGGCATTTTTTACGGGTACTGCGGCAGAAGTACTGCCGATTCGAGAGCTCGACAGCCGGGTGATTGGGTCGGGTGGTCGTGGGCCGGTCACGGAAAAATTGCAGGCAATGTACTTCGATCAGGTGGTTGGTAAACGCGAGGTCCACAAGGAGTGGTCTACGCCCGTAAGCTGAAGCCCTGGCATGGCCCCCATCCGTAACAAGCGTATCCTGATTGTTGGTCCCTCATGGGTAGGGGACATGATCATGTCCCAGTGCCTTTACAAATACCTGAAAAATCGGCACCCCGATGCGGAAATAGATGTGCTGGCGCCAGCCGCCAGCCTGCCGTTGGTTGGACGAATGCGGGAAGTCCGCATGGGTATTCGCATCGAAACCAGTCACGGTGATCTGCAGCTTGGGTATCGACGACGGTTGGGAGAGAAGCTGAAGGAACGCCAGTATGACAAGGCGTTTGTCCTGCCGAATTCATTCAAGTCTGCGCTGGTGCCCTTTTTTGCGGATATCCCGATCAGGGTTGGTTTCCGGGGTGAATATCGATACGTGCTGCTTAACGACATGCGGATGCTGAGTCCCCGCCGGTTGCCAACAATGACCGACCGGTTTCTTGCACTCGCTGTGCCTGTCTCAGACTCACTGCCACCGCTCGAGTACCCGGAACTCTTCGTGGATGAAGCCAACCAGGCGAGGCTGATTGCACAGCATCAGTTAGCGTCCGGTCGCCCTGTTCTGGGTTTGTGTCCTGGCGCGGAATTTGGTGATGCCAAACGCTGGCCAGCGCAACATTTCGCCGCGCTGGCACGCTATGCAATTGACGCGGGATTTGATGTTTGGCTGTTTGGTGGCCCGGCAGATTTTTCAACAGGCCAATTGGTTGTAGAAAGCCTGTCGCCGGAAGCCGCAGGGCATTGTCGCAATCTGGCGGGAGAAACCACGCTGCATGACGCCATCGACCTGCTCGCGGTTTGTGCACATGTGGTGAGCAATGATTCAGGCCTGATGCACATGGCCGCCGCAGTGGGGCGGCCGCTGACGGTAGTATATGGTTCGACTTCGCCATCATTTACGCCGCCGCTATCCGCTGCCGCAACGATTCTGTCAGACGATCTGCCCTGTAGCCCCTGTTTCAAACGAACCTGTCCATTGGGCCACAAGGATTGCCTGAACAAACTGATGCCAGAGCGGACGTTTCCGCAGATTGACCTGGCAAACCAACGGGCAAACAACTCTTGAAGGTGCTGCTCGTCAAGATGTCATCCATGGGGGATGTGATTCACGCCCTGCCTGCCGTAAGTGATGCGCTCGCGGTTGTGCCGGGGCTTGAGATCGACTGGGTTGTCGAAGAGGCGTTTGCCGAGATTCCGGCCATGCACAGCGGCATACGGCAGGTATTGCCAATTGCGCTGCGCCGCTGGCGGCGCAAGCCTCTCAGTTCGATTGATGCTTTGGGAGGGTTTGTCCGCCGACTGCGCGTGGAACAATACGATCTGGTGATTGATGCCCAGGGGCTGATCAAGAGTGCAATTGTGAGTCTCCTGGCACGCGGCCCGGTTGCCGGCCAGGATCGACATTCCGCTCGTGAATCGCTGGCTTCGCTGTGTTATTCACGCACCGTAGCGGTAGCCCGCGATGAACACGCCGTGCAGCGATGGCGGATGCTCTTTGCCAAATCGTTTGGCTATCGCCTGCCAGAAACAGCGCCGGACTTTGGTCTGCAGGGTGCCTGTGCATTGGCGAGTGAGCCGCGGTTGATGTTCCTGCATGGCACAACCTGGTCCTCGAAACACTGGCCGGATGACTACTGGCAGAAGCTTGCTGTCCTGGCCCGGCGCGCGGGCTATGCCGTTGTTCTGCCAGGAGCAACTGACGCAGAACGTGTTCGCGCTGAAAAAATCGCCGCGAGCGTGCCAGGTGTGGAAGTGCTTGCGCGTGGTGGCCTTGTGGCACTGGCGGAGGAGATGCGGCGATGCGCTGGTGCAGTGACAGTAGATAGCGGGCCCGGGCATCTTGCCGCTGCCCTTGGCGTTCCGCTAGTGGCACTGTTTGGTCCGACAGATCCGAAGCTCACGGCACCGCCGGGTTCCAGTACCCTCACGCTGGCCAGTGATAGATTGCCGTGTATTCCCTGTCTGGCCAGGGAATGTCGACTAATTGATGCAAATCATCTGACGCCGCCATGTTTTGACGAGTATGGGCCAGATGCCGTCTGGCGGGTGCTGGCGAACAAGATACCGGTTGGTTCGCAATGAAACGCTCGTTTGTTGCGCCAGAACTGATCGGGCTGGGTGACGCGAATACACTGTTCGACACCCTGGGCGCGCGCTCGGTTGAAGTTTATCGTGAGTTGGAAAACAGGCGTACTTTTCGATTTGAGTACGAGGGTCGATCCTACTTTGCCAAGCAACATTTTGGTGTCGGTTGGCGCGAGATCTTCAAGAATCTTGTTTCGCTGCGGCTGCCGATACTTGGCGCGGTCAACGAGTGGGAAGCGATTATCCACCTTGAAGGCCTTGGTATCAGCACGCTGCAGGCGGTGGCTTTCGCTGAAACTGGCAGGAATCCGGCCCATCGCCAATCGTACATCGTTACCAGGGCGCTAGAGAACAGCTTGAGCCTCGAAGACCTGGCAAAAGCAGGGCCTATTCCCCAACAGCAGCGCCGCCGACTGATCCGCGCGGTTGCCCGTATTGCGAGCACCATGCACAAAAGTGGCATGAACCATCGTGACCTCTACATCTGTCATTTTCATCTGGCAGCCAATTCAGACATGAGCTCACCACACCTTCATTTGATTGACCTGCATCGGGCGCAGATTCGTCGGCGTACACCCTATCGGTGGCTGGTCAAGGATATAGCAGGTCTCTTTTTCTCAACGTTTGACTTTGAGTTCAGTCAGCGCGACTACCTGTTGTTTATCAAAGCTTATGCGGGCAAACCCCTGCGCCAGAGCCTGTCTGAGGACTTGCGGTTCTGGCGTGACGTTTCCAGGCGGGCCATGCGACTGTACCAGAAGGAATCGGGCGAGTTGCCCAAGCGGCTTCAGGGTTTTTTGCTGTGAGCCAGTCATACTGGCTTTCGCCAGATGCTAATCATGCCGAGCGAGTTGCCTTTGCGTCGCTTGAAGCGACCACCTCGATGCGTGGCACGCTGATTAATGAAAGCAAGCTGTCTCACCTCACCAGGACCGAAGTAGGCGGAAAGCGTTACTACGTCAAGGTCTATCATTTTGCAGGCCGCAATTTGCGGCGTTTTGTGGGTCGCTCGCGTGTTCGATCAGAATGGCGTAATCAGAGGCTGTTTGGCGACTTTGGGATCCCGTCCGCGCGTATTGTGGCGTTTGGTGAAAAGAGTGGATTACCCGGGAATCGGCAGGGCGTGATTGTCACCGAGGAGGTGCCTGATTCAATTGACCTGTTTGAGCTGGCGCGAACGGAACCAGCAAGGATTTCAGACCGCCACTGGGTTAATCATGTCATTGATCGACTGGCTCGGCACGTTCGGTCGATGCACAGTCACAGATTTGTTCACAATGATCTAAAGTGGCGCAATATTCTGGTGGATTTCAGTAAATGTCCGGAAGTCTATATAATTGATTGCCCTCTCGGACGTACTTTGTTTGGCCCGTTTCTTCACCGGGGAATCATTAAAGACCTGGCTTGTCTCGATCGTGTTGCGAAGCGGCTGTTGACCAGGAGTCAACGGTTGAGGTTTTTCAAAAGTTACCACCAGACAGACACTCTAACTGACGAACAGCAACAGCAAATGAAGCAGGTTTTGCGTTTTTTTGAGGGGCGGGAATAAGATTCCATGAACCAGATCGAGCCTAACGGTCGCGTTGAAAGCGTCGATACCCTGGTAGCAGCGGGTCGTGGAATCGAGGTTCCTTTTACGCTGCGTGTTGCCCGCGGAACCCGGATGGAATCGCTTGAGTTTGTGCGAATCCTTCGGCTATTGCCTTCCAAGCGAATTGTTGCGGTGGCGCGCATCCATGGTCAGGAGTTCCTCGTCAAGGCCTACCTTGGCCGGTCTGCAGGCAAGTATGTTTGGCGTGAACAGCGTGGCGTGGAATTGATAGTCAGTGCTGGCGTGCGTACGCCTACACTCAGGTGGCATGGCCAGCTGATTGATGGCCAGGGCGAGGTGCTGGTGTTTGACTATCTGCCTGATGCGGTCAGTCTTTTTGACCGGTGGCGTGAAGCTCAACTTGAAGAAGAAAAAGTAGACGTGTTGACTCGCGCAATGGTGATTATTGGCAAGTTGCACAATGAGGGCGTAGTGCAAAACGATATTCATCTCGCCAACTTCCTGCTCTCCAGTGGCAGGTTGTTTACGATTGACGGTGGCGACATTGTGAAGCGTTCCAGTCCTCCGCTCGGGGAAGCAGCCAGCCTCAAAAACCTGGGGATGTTCTTTGCGCAGTTTTATCCGCGACACGATGGCTTCGCCGGGGTTGTTCTCCCGGCTTACGAAGCTGTCCGTGGCTGGACCATGGATGAATCGAGGGTGGAACGGATCGCCAGGGAGATCTCGTCCAACCGGGAGAAGCGTAAGCGGATGTACATTAGCAAGGCCTTTCGCGACTGCACGCGATTCGTCTGCCAAAGTACCTTTACACGTTTTGAGGTGTGTGAGCGATCGGCATACTCTGCGGACATGAGACGGTTGCTGGCAGATCCGGATTTGATGATGCAGTCCGGGACGCTGCTAAAGGATGGCAGCACCTCCACTGTGGCGCTGGTGCACCTCGCGGATCGTTCGGTCGTCATCAAGCGCTATAACCTGAAAAGCCCCTGGCATCGACTGCGGCGGGCATTCAGGAGAACCCGGGCATGGCACTCCTGGGCGAATGCATGCAGGATGGAGTTCCTGGGTATTTCCGCAGTACGGCCGGTTGCGATTGTTGAGCATCGCTATGGCCCCTTGCGCGGCAAGGCGTATTTCATTACTGAGTACGTTGAGGGCGAAGATGCGCTCGCCTGCCTCAAGCGGTTAAAGAACCCTGACGATGAACTGAAGGCGTTGTCGTCGCTCTTGCACGACCTGTCCGAAAGCCGCATTTCGCATGGTGATATGAAAGCAACAAATTTCCTGATTTCCGAAGAAGGACCCGTCATTCTCGATCTCGATGCCATGCGTGAGCACAGGACGCGGAAAGGTTTTCGTCGGGCTTTCCGCCGGGACCTGCGGCGCTTCATGCAAAACTGGCAGGACAAACCGGAACTGGCTAATCGCTTCGCTGGCCTCATCGGGCATCTGTCCCCCTGAGTGCAGGCGACGGGTGATCTTTGCCTCGTGTAAACTTTTGGTTTGCCAATTGGTAGAAGGCCATTGACGCTTCGCGTACTACAGATTTGTCACGACTATGAAGGTCCCTTCAAGGCCGTATGTCATCAGTACATGTACGCCTTCCGGCATCATCACGTCACGACGGTTTATGTTTGCGGTGAAGAAAGCGAGGCGGTGCGCCGTCAAACGGGTGGCGATGAGGTCATTTTCCTGGGCCAGCCAACCGCTGCCATGCGAGGCATCAAGTTCCGCACCCTGTTTTTGATTGCACGCCTCTTTCGGCGTAACAGTTTCGATGTGGTTATCGCGCATCGCTACAAGCCTATCTATTTTGCTGGTGTGATGAGTTATTTTTTCCGTATTCCGGTCTTGCTGGCTGTGGTTCATGAGCATGATGTCTTTCGTCGGCCGACCCGACGACTGTTCATCACATTCTGGTGTCGCAATATTGTCTGTGTTGGCGTCTCGGCAACTGTTAGCGCCAATATTGAAAAGTACTGTGGCAACCTGACCCAGGCAGGAAGGCTCTACACCCTGCCACACGCAATCGACAGTAACTGGCGCAATAATTTGTTGCCCCGCGACCAGGTACGGCAGGACTTCGGGATAAAGCCCGGCACATTCCTCGTTGGTACCATCGGCAGGTTGATCGACAAGAAAGAACAACATGTATTGATTGATGCTTTTGCGCACTTTCAGGTAGATAAAGACGCCAGCCTGATTGTCATTGGCGATGGGCCAAACGAGTCACGCCTCCGGGCGCGTGTGGCCGACCTCGGTATCGAAAGTCGGGTGACGTTTGCTGGCCGGGTGGATGACGCATACCGACTGCTGCGCGCGCTTGATGTGTTTGTCCTGCCATCTGGCACCATGGAAGCCTTCGGCATGGTATTACTTGAGGCGATGCTGGCTGGCATCCCGGTTGTCGCCAGTGATGCGCCCGGACCTGCAGAGGTTGTTGGTGACTCAGGGCTTCTGTTTGAGTCCGGCGATGCCCCGTCGTTAACGGCTCGCCTTGTAGAGATCCATGCGATGGCACCAGCGTCGCGAGCACGGCTGATCGCGCGTGCCCAGGAAAGACTTGACGAACAATATACGCTTGCGGCTTTTGAGCAGCGCATCTGGGCTATTGGACCATTGCTGGAAGCCGGGGCGTCTGGGGGGCTGTGATAACATTTCGCCACAGCAACACGGCGTCGCTCGGGTTTACGCGACTCAGACGCGCCAGCAGAAAGACGGAAGCAGAGAAATGAAAGTACCACGATTTGACAAGGCCAGCGTCCTGACGGTGGGCGATGCCATTCTTGACCGTTACTGGCACGGCGCGACCAGCCGAATCTCCGCTGAGGCACCTATCCCCGTGGTGGATGTGACTGAAACGGAAGACAGGCTCGGTGGGGCTGCCAATGTTGCGCTTAACGTTGCGGCGCTGGGCGGGCGTGCCTCGCTGGTTGCAGTTACCGGTGAAGATGATTCAGCGGGCCTGCTGCGTGCCAAGCTGGAAAGTGCCGGCATTCGCTATGCACTGCACGCGGAACCTGATTATCCGACCATTACAAAACTCCGCATTATCAGTCGGCAGCAGCAGTTGCTGCGGGCCGATTTCGAGACAATCCGCGATATCGCGGTAGGCAATGTCTTGCCGCTGGTTGAATCCCTGCTGGCCGATGTCGACATTGTGATCCTGTCAGATTATGACAAGGGCGCGCTGTCTGACCCGCAAGCGCTCATCAGCAAGCTGCGCGCGGCCGGCAAGACCATACTGGTTGATCCCAAATTCAAGGACTTTTCAGTCTATGCCGGTGCAACCATCATCAAGCCCAACCTCGCCGAGTTTGAAAAGGCTGTTGGGTCCTGGTCCAGCGAGGCTGAACTGGTGGCGAAGTCTCACAACCTGATCGAGAAGCTGGGGATTGAAGCACTGCTCATCACGAGACACAGCGAGGGCATGACACTGGTGAAGCGCGGCAGCCCGGAGCTACACCTGCCTGCGCGCACACGTGAAGTTTATGACGTCAGTGGGGCAGGGGACACGGTCATTGCCGTGGTCGCAGCCGCATTGTCGGCGGGTTCTACGCTGCCGGATGCTGTGGGCCTTGCCACCTATGCAGCGGGTATTGTTGTGGGTCGCACTGGCACTGCCAGTGTCAGCGGGCCGGAACTGCGTCTCGAAGTCGCCAACGCGCTCGGTTTTGGCAATGGCGTGATGTCGCGAGAGCAGCTTCAGATGGCAGTGGAAGAGGCGCGCCTTCGAGGTGAACGGATCGTTTTTACCAATGGCTGCTTTGACATCTTGCATGCGGGCCACGTTGACTATCTGACTGAGGCGCGTGAACACGGCGATCGTCTGGTTGTTGCGGTTAACGATGATGAGAGCGTCCACCGCCTTAAAGGTGACGGCCGGCCAATCAACACAATTGATCGGCGAATGGCGATGCTTGCTGGGCTATCTGCGGTGGATTGGGTGGTGTCGTTTGCCGAGGACACGCCAGAAGGGCTGCTGCGGGAACTAAAACCTGACGTGCTCGTTAAGGGGGGAGATTACGGTATAGATCAGGTAGTTGGGGCTGATATTGTCCGCGAGTACAACGGTGAGGTGCGCGTGCTGAAGCTGGTACCGGGTACCTCAACCACCCTGTTGGCGAGGAAAATCATCGAACTCTAGCTGCCTTCTGCGACGGCCGCATTTGCCCGCAGGTGGTCAGCATTTATCGTTCCGACAATTGCGCTTGAAACTGCGCGATGCGCCAGCACAAACCGCAGTGACGCGAGCGGGTCTGTCACGTGACCGCTATCCAGCGCCTTTTTGACAAGCACCCCCTTCTTTTCAACCGCAGCCAGTTCGAGCACCTGGGCGTGGCTTACGTCAGCAGCACTGTAGGCGACCATAATTACGTCGCATAGTGTCAACGCGAGTGTGGCGCCCGCCAGTGTCTTGGTGGACATGCCGAAGGCCCGGATCGTGCCGGCTGCTTTCAGCCGGGACAGGACTTCCAGTGCACCCGAGTGCCGAATGATTTCCTCATCGTTGCCGTCAGAATGTACCAGCACAACATCGAGAAAATCGGTATTCAGTCGCGCCAGGCTATTCTCAACGCTCTTTTGGGTGGCACTCGCAGAAAAATCAAAGCTGGAGACTTCGTTGCTGAAATTCTCGCCAACTTTGGTACATATCACCCACTCGTGCCGTTGACCTCGAAGCAGTTTCCCCAGGCGAGTCTCGCTGGTGCCGTAGGCTGGTGCGGTGTCTATCAGGTTAATGTCACACGCTTTTGCGACGCCAAGCAGTGCCTGCAGGGATGTGTCATCTGGCAGGTCGAAAGCGGTTGGATATTTGACGGCGGTGTTCCGACCAAACTTTACAGTGCCGAGACCAAGCGGGGAGACCCGAAGACCTGTCGAGCCAAGGTTTCGGTAGTTGGTCATTGGCTGATTACCACGGTCAAAACGCAATATCCCATGGCGGAAGCCCAACCCTGGCGGCCGGGAGTGGCAGTGCCGTGCAGTGTCTGCCGACCGGCGAGAGATCCTTCAGATTTTCCATTACCTCATCACCCAGCAGGGGTGCCAGTGTCAGTTTTGTTGGCCAACATACCACTGCGTTGCCCTCGCGATGAACAAACGGTGAGTCCGGGCGGTTTGCTTTTGGCTGGGCTGGCTCGGCGCGATCGATATCAAGTACGCGCCACTGCGCCTCTCGCCAGGGCAGGTCCGGAAAGAGACTCATCATTTCCTGTTTGGCAAAGTCCACCTGCGTCTCTGGCGTCCGGGTGACACCGGTCTCGGCCAGATTGCCCCCCAGGTACCACACGCGGCTGCCGTCCCTGGTGAAGTGTGTCGTGATGGTTACCCTGGGTTTGGCACCGGCATTTGCGCTCACAGCGTGTGCATAGGTAATGGGCAGATCCTGGTGTTTAACCATCACCTGGCGCAGTGGCCGTCGCTGCATCCTTGTCTGTTTGAGGCAGGTTTCGGCCAGCAGAGCCTCGTTGCCCGCGCCCGCGGCAAAAATGTACACATCCGCGGTTAGCTGCAGGTTCTCTGCAACGCGCAGACCCGTGACATGGCCTGTGGCGTCAGTTTCCACAATGGGAGAGGCCTGGTAGATTGACCCCGCCGCGCTGGTGGCCATGACGTCAAGCAGGGCGTTTGTATCCAGCACAATATCCTGTAACCGGTACAGTAGCCCACGAAAGCTCTGTCGTGAAAAGGGATCAGGAAAGTCCGCGTGATCGAGCGGTTCAACACGCCCTCTCAGACTTCTGCTGCCAAAAAACGCGGTCACGCGCGAGGTCAGTGACTGATCTGAGAAGAGGTAATAGTCGTCGGACAAAATCGGCGTGCCGGCCAGGTTCAGCGAGCCCTCACCCTTGAGGCAAGCTCTCCAACGAGCGGGCATCCCGGCAATGGTTTCCGACGAGGGTGTGGTAAAGCCGCCCAGCGCATACTTGATGCCGCCATGAATCATGCCCTGGGAAGCGAGCGTCTGGGCGCTGCCTAGCGTGTCCTGCTCCAGCAGAACAGCGCCGTACCCGCTGCCTCGCAGCGAATTGAGTAGCCAGAGGCCGCAAATACCTCCACCGACAATGAGAACCTGTGTGTGTATTTTGTCTGTCATGGTGGCCTGTCTGGAACCCGGAGCGTGAGTATATCAATTCAGCGGTTCGCCGGTGGTGCGCCAATTCGAATACCGATATGCTCGGCGAATCCGCCAACAGGATCCTATGCTTGTTTCGATACGTTTACAGTCTGCTGTTCTATCTCGCACTACCCGCCGCTTTCCTGCGATTGTTGTTCCGTTCGCGACGTGAAGTGATGTACCGGCATCGACTGCGTGAGCGATTTGGCTTCTGTGATCCCGTGACGAGCGAACGCCCGATCTGGGTGCACGCGGTGTCTGCTGGCGAGACCAATGCGGTAGCGCCGCTGGTAGAGCGGTTACTGGCTCAGGGTTTGCCAGTACTGTTGACCAATATGACGCCCACCGGTCGCGCCCGTGCTCGTGCCCTCTTTGGAGAGCGGGTGCAAAATGCTTACGCGCCTTACGATCTACCGGGTGCTGTGTGCCGATTCCTTGACCGATCGAAGCCACAGGCACTGGTCATTGTCGATACAGAACTCTGGCCCAACATGATTCACGAGGCAGCGAGACGCGGGATCCGGATCCTGCTGGTCAATGCACGCCTGTCGGAACGATCTGCCAGACGGTACGGCTGGATTCCCTCACTGGTGGGTCCAATGCTGTCTCGCATAGATGTGGTTGCCTGCCAGACCGCGGCCCAGGGCGAACGTTTTGTCGCGCTCGGTTTGCCAGCGAACCAGCTTGAAGTGACCGGAAGCATCAAGTTTGATATCAGGCTGCCGAAAGATCTGGATGAGCGTGTTCGGCGGATACGCCAAAAGGCCAGTGGCAGAAAGCTGATACTGGCCGCCAGTACACACCTGGGTGAAGAGCAGATGGTGCTTGATGCGTTCCGGACCCAGTGTACGCCGGCCGAGCTTCTGGTGCTGGCGCCTCGTCATCCGCATCGGGCTGATGAGGTTGAACGGCTGTGTGAGCGAGCGGGTCAAAGTGTTGTTCGCCATAGCAGCGATTCACCTGTCGCAGCAGGCACCCGGGTACTATTGTTAGATACGATGGGTGAGCTCATCTATTTTTTTGCTGCAAGTGACGTCGCTTTTGTCGGCGGTAGTCTGGTGCCGGTTGGTGGCCATAACCCGATTGAACCTGCCGCGGTGGGCGTGCCATTTGTCATGGGTCCGCACCTTTTCAACATTGATGATATTGCAACAGAATTTGTCAGTCGTGGTGCCATGCTTGTTGTTCATTCTGTGGATGAACTTGGCGGTGCATTTCGTCGTATTCTGGATGACAGCGAGTTTGGCGGTTCACTCATCGAGAGTGCTACGAAACTGCTGAATGCCAATCGGGGCGTGCTTGACCGGGTAGAAAAACTGGTATTGAACACTTGAAGTTCAGCTGCTTTTTGTGTTGCTTTGGCAGAGTTTACCCCCGTATTTTGTCGGGAATTACCTTTTGGGAATGTGTTAACCTGTGACAGGTTGTAGTTGGAAACTGATGTTCTGATGACAGAGCAAAGACGAAGATACGTGCCGGACCTGATCTCCGATATGGCGGAGTGTGACGCCAACTATATTCGGCTGATTCGACTGTTCCCGAATATTGGGCAGGAAGACAGCCTGGAATTTGGTATCGAAGGCACGATGGAAGACGGCGTGGTGGTTCGCATTCTGATTAGCGAGCGCTGCCCCTATACCACTATGCTGTCGGTGCAGGTCGACAACGAAGAAGACAAGCCATGGGTGAAGTGGCCGCTACTGGAGGTTCGACTGTACCATGACGTCAAGTCTGCAGAAGTTGTCAGTTTTCAACGTCATCGAAATTTCCAGTATCGCTACTACACGCCAAACCGTCATATGTACCAACCGGATGAAAAATCCCAGATCAACCGTTTCCTTGGGGAATTGTTGACGTTTTGTGCGGAACGCGGGCACTCCCTGGCCCCGGTTTTGATCCCGCGCGACTGATTGCGGAAAAAATCGCAGGCAATACCCAAAGCGACTCGCTATAATCCTGTTCCATCATTGCCGGTTTCCCGGTTGTCGATCACAGTGTCTGTGCAGTAAAAGGTGTCCAGGTATCCTGTGAGACGAATGTCCCACGATAGATACATGAGGTTCCCATCTATCTGGTCTGGGCGGCATATACATTACCCTTAAGAAGTGACGTCGCTACCTCTGGTGTCACACCCTTTTTTATTGGAAGGCCATGGCAAACAAGAGTTACCAAGCTGATTCTATTGAAGTCCTCGAAGGACTTGATCCGGTCAAGAAACGGCCGGGCATGTACACGGACACCACGCGTCCCAATCACCTCGCCCAGGAAGTTATCGACAACAGTGTTGACGAAGCGCTGGAAGGTCATGCGGATGAGATTCGGGTAACGCTACGCAAGGACGGTTCGATGTCCGTGAGCGATAACGGTCGCGGCATGCCAGTTGATCTTCACAAGAAAGAAAAATTACCTGGTGTCGAACTGATCCTGACAAGGCTCCATTCCGGTGCCAAGTTCAATAGCGACAGCTACAAGTTTTCGGGCGGATTGCATGGTGTAGGTGTCTCGGTTGTCAATGCCCTGTCAGAAGACTTTGAGGTTTTTGTGAAGCGCGACGGCAAGCTGCATCACATGGCGTTCAAGGACGGAAAAACTGTCAAGAAGTTGACTGTCACCGAGAACGTTGGCAAACGCAATACGGGTACATTGATCAGGTTCAAACCTGACCCCAAGTATTTTGACTCGCCCAGGTTTTCGGTTACGCGTCTCAAACATCTGCTTCGCGCCAAGGCCGTACTCTGTCCTGGGCTACGCGTGTTTTTCACCAACGAAACCGCAAAGGAGGGTGAAGAAGCCGACTTTGAATGGTTTTTTGAAGCCGGGCTGCGAGATTATCTGACGGATGAACTGACCGGATTTACGGTGTTACCTGAATCTCCCTTTATGGGCGCTGTCAGTGGGAACAATGAGACCGTGGACTGGGCTGTGCAGTGGTTGCCCGAGGGTGGGGACCTGCTAACGGAGAGTTACGTCAACCTCATCCCAACCACCCAGGGTGGTACGCATGTCAACGGTTTGCGCGCCGGACTCCTGGATGCCATGCGGGAGTTCTGTGAGTTCCGTAACCTGTTGCCACGGGGTATTAAAATCACCGCTGATGACCTGTGGGACAAATGCAGCTACGTGCTTTCTGCCAAAATGATTGATCCGCAGTTTGCGGGCCAGACCAAGGAGCGATTGAACTCCAGGCAGGCTTCGTCTTTTATCGGCGGCGTGGTTAAAGACAGTTTTAGCCTGTGGCTGAACCAGCACATCAAGGAAGCAGAAGCGCTTGCTGAAATGGCTATCACCAATGCACAGGCCAGGCTGCGAGCAGGCAAGCGGGTGTTGCGCAAAAAGGTGACTTCGGGTCCTGCACTGCCGGGCAAGCTTGCCGACTGCACGTCAGAAGATCCCTCCCGCGGTGAACTCTTCCTGGTTGAAGGTGACTCTGCAGGTGGCTCAGCCAAGCAGGCGCGTGATCGCGTTTACCAGGCAATCCTGCCGCTCCGGGGCAAGATTCTTAACACCTGGGAAGATGACCCGGCGGAGATTCTTGGCTCCCAGGAAGTGCACGATATTTCAGTAGCCCTGGGTATCGATCCTGGATCCTCTTCAATAGAAGGTCTGCGCTACGGCAAGGTTTGTATTCTTGCAGATGCAGATTCAGACGGGCTCCATATCGCCAGTCTCTTGATTGGTCTGTTTGTGCGCCATTATCCGGAGCTCGTTAAGCAGGGCCACGTTTACGTTGCCATGCCACCGCTGTATCGCATTGATGTCGGCAAAGAGGTGTTCTACGCGCTGGATGAGTCAGAGCGACAGGGCATCATTAACCTGATCGAAGTAGAAAAAAAGAAAGGGAAGGTTGTCGTGCAACGCTTTAAGGGCCTGGGTGAAATGAACCCCTCTCAATTGCGTGAAACCACCATGGCGGAAGAAACACGACGCCTTGTTAAACTTGATATTGATGCAGACCAGAACGTGATGGAAATCCTGGACATGCTGCTCTCGAAGAAGCGCGCCTCGGACCGACGTGACTGGCTGGAACAGAAAGGCAATGAAGCGGAGCTGGTGTAACCTGGCTGCTGGATAAGGAATGTTGCCCCCGTGCCATTGTCGTCGATAACGGCCGCATATTGACACTGACGGTAGCTAAGCAAGTGCTGGGCTGCTGCCGTTTGGAACAGATACCTGGACTAAAGTTATGAGTGAGTTCGAAACCGAAACGATTTCCCTGCGCGAGTACACGGAAAACGCTTTCCTCAATTACGCCATGTACGTCATCAACGACCGTGCACTGCCGCACATCGGCGATGGATTAAAGCCGGTTCAGCGGCGCATCATCTTTGCTATGAGCGAACTCAGGCTTGGTGCAGATGCAAAGTACATGAAGTCTGCGCGCACCGTGGGCGACGTCATCGGCAAATATCATCCGCACGGCGATTCAGCGAGTTATGGGGCCATGGTGCTGATGGCCCAGCCGTTCAGCTACCGCTATCCACTGATCGACGGTCAGGGAAACTGGGGGTCACCTGATGACCCCAAGAGTTATGCTGCCATGCGTTATACAGAAGCTCGCCTGACAAAATACGCAGAGTTACTCCTGTCTGAACTTGGCCAGGGTACATCTGAGTGGATATCCAACTTTGACGGCACCATGGACGAGCCGGTTACCTTACCTGCCCGCTTGCCAAATATTCTGCTGAATGGTGGCACTGGTATCGCGGTTGGTATGGCAACCGACATACTGCCACACAACATTCGAGAGGTGGCAAGCGCCTGCATACATCTGTTAGACCAGCCAGCTGCCACGGTGGCTGATCTTTGCGAACACATCAAGGGGCCTGATTTTCCGACAGGTGCGGAGATTATTTCCAGCAGTACCGATATCAGGCAAATTTACGAAACAGGTCGCGGCGGCATACGCGCCCGGGCTGTGTACACCGTTGAAGATGGTGACATTGTTGTGCATGCATTGCCGTTCCAGGTGTCGGGGTCAAAGGTGCTCGAGCAAATTGCCGCGCAGATGCAGGCCAAGAAGTTGCCAATGGTCGCTGACCTCCGCGATGAATCAGACCATGAGAATGCATGTCGAATTGTCATTATTCCAAGATCGAATCGCATCGACATCGAAAGTCTGATGAATCACCTGTTTGCGACGACTGACCTCGAGCGAACCTACCGCGTGAATTTCAACATGATTGGCATTGATGGCCGACCCCAGGTGAAATCGCTCAAAATGCTGCTGTCGGAATGGCTGCAGTTCAGATCGGATACGGTGTTAAAGCGCCTGCAATACCGGCTCGACAAGATTCTTGATCGACTCCACATCCTGGAAGGATTGCTGATCGCCTACCTGAATCTTGATGAAGTCATTCACATCATCCGGACCGAGGATAAGCCCAAGGCAGCATTGATCGACCGTTTCAAGCTGTCCGATCGCCAGGCGGATGCAATCCTTGACCTGCGACTGCGTAATCTCGCGAGGCTCGAAGAAGAAAAAATCCGCGGTGAACAGGACGAACTTGATGCTGAGCGGGTGGACATTGAAAAGACGATTAACTCCAAGTCACGACTCAAAACGCTGATCAAAAAAGAAATTACCAGTGATGCTGAAGAATTTGGAGACGATCGACTGTCTCCGATTACGGTGCGGGGAGAAGCCCAGGCGTTCAGCTTGAAGGAGCTTATTTCGACCGAACCGGTGACTGTCGTTCTCTCGGAAAAAGGCTGGGTTCGCGGGGCCAAAGGGCACGATGTACTGGCGGCAGAACTTAGCTACCGATCAGGTGATTCGCTATTGCGCTCAGCAGAAGGTCGCTCCAACCAGGATGTTGTGTTTCTTGATTCCACCGGACGCGCCTACACGCTGGCCGCGCATACCCTGCCATCAGCACGCGGTCAGGGGGAGCCATTGACCGGCCGCCTGAATCCGCCAGCAGGCGCGTTCTTCACCGGCCTCGTCATTGGCGACAAGACAAGCAAATACGTTGTCGCCAGCGACGCGGGGTACGGTTTCGTGACCACCCTTGAGGAGATGGTGACCAAGAACAAGGCAGGCAAGTCGCTGGTGACAGTTCCCAAAGGCGGCCTTACCATCCAGCCGGTTGAGGTGCGGGACCTTTCGAACGAGTTCATTGCTGCCCTCAGCAATGAAGGCCGACTGCTGATTTTCCCCGTGGCTGACTTGCCTGTGATGGCGCGAGGCAAAGGCAACAAAATCCTGAGTATTCCCCCGGCCCGTGTTGCTGAGCGTGTGGAAATGATGTCTCACCTGATTGTGTTTTCCGAGGTTGACACGATAGTGGTTCACTCGGGCAAGCGTCACCTGAGTTTGAAGATAGATGATCTTGCACATTACCGTGGTGAACGTGCCCGCCGCGGGCTCAAGTTGCCGCGAGGTTTCCAAAAAGTGGATAGTGTTGAGCGTATCCGTGGGGATGCCTGATCAGCGTCGTTATCGCTAGCCTCAACCATCAATGCCGCAAGCCACTAGCGTAGCTGATTAGCCTGCTGCTTGATCAGGTGCTCATGTGATGCGTCAAGTGCCTCAAGGCAAAACACCTCGCCTTCAGGTGCAAGAGAGCTATGGAATGCAACCAGCCGAAGCCCTTTACTGTCCAGCGCAGCCTGTCTTGTGCTGCGGCTGGTGAGTAGCTGATCGCCCGCTATCGACGCCAGATAGGTTGCCTGTTTGATTGCCCGGTCGAGATCACGATCGGTTGTCGTAAGCGGCAGGCTATGCATCCCGAGCCTGACGGCGACGACCCCCCTGACCTGGGTCATCAGCTGGCGAATCAGCTGACCTGCACAAATGGCGTGAAAGACCTGGTCCAACTGTTCAAACGAGACCACCAGGTCCTCACCGTCTTCGCTCAGGAGTTCACCCCGGTACAGCGACAATGCGTTCATGACGCGGCTTCGATGGCTTTCCAATTGGCGCATTGGCCTGATCTTGATAACAAGAATTGTCATTAAACCATTGCCGGGTGGCGAGGCTTCAGCTGCTGCTTCTTCTGTGTGTGTTTCGGTTTCTTCCGCTGTGACTTTGCTTGATGTGGCGGTGAACCACAGGTAGATCATGTCGCCATAGACAATGATTGCGGCGGCGAGGACGCCCATGACAAGAATCAGCACCAGGGTTGAGGTGATGAGCAATGAGTGGATAGCAGAGAAAGATGGTCCCGGGTCCAGTCCAATGGTGATGGAGCCAAGCGCTGCATCCTGAAACGTAATGTCTCGAGAATAGGACCTCAGGTATTCCCTGTCTTTACCCACCTGCGCCAGCAGTCGATTGTCAGTGGTGTAGACACTGGCGAAGGTAAAATCGTCATTATTGAGCAGGTCGGTTAACAGGACATTAAGTCCCAACACGTCTTCCTGCACCATTTGATCGGTAATTGTCAGCGCCAGCTGATCTGCGATGGCACCACCATAGTGTTCTGCCCTGGCTTCGACCTCAGCAGTCGCTGCAAGGAAAGTACCTGCAATTGTCACCGTGCCGACAAGTGCGATAGGCAGCAGGATCACCAACAACATTTTGAGACTTACTGGCGTAATCACAGGGCAGCATGGCCTGACAGATGGCTTGCGAGCGGAGTATAACGCAATGATAGCCAATCTTTGTGTTGCGATGGTGGATTGAAGGATAATCGGCAACTTCGAGCGTGCAGGCAAAATCATGACGCAACTTGTACTTATCAACATATCAGGGGAAGACAAGCCCGGCATCACCGCGGCGGTTACGCGGATGCTCGGTGCGTTTGACGTCGACGTCCTCGATATTGGCCAGGCGGTGATCCACAACCATCTCTCCCTCGGCATCCTGGTCAACATTCCGGCAACGTCGGACCCGGTACTGAAAGAAGTGCTGTTTCTCGCGCATGAGTTGAATCTGCAGGTGAAGTTCAGCCCAGTCGAAGAAGAAAGTTATGATGAATGGGTGGGATTGCAGGGGCGCAGTCGATTTATCCTGACGCTCCTCGCTCGTAAAATTAAGGCTGCCCATATCGCCGAGGTAGCGCGAATCGTTGCGGCTAATGGTTTCAATATTGACAGTGTGGTCCGACTCTCCGGACGTGTTCCGATGGATCATGAAGATCAACGGACTCGCGCCTGCGTAGAGTTCTCCCTGCGAGGCGAACCGGCAGACGCGCGAGCCTTCAGGGCTGAACTGGTTAACATTGCATCGGATCTGGACATCGATGTGGCGGTTCAGGAAGACAACCTGTACAGGCGCAATCGACGGCTGGTGGCCTTTGATATGGACTCTACGCTCATTTCAACAGAGGTGATTGATGAACTGGCTAAAATCAAGGGCGTAGGAGAAGAGGTCGGCAACGTTACAGAACGCGCCATGCGGGGTGAGCTGGACTTCAAGGAAAGCCTGCGGGCGCGTGTTGCCCTGCTTGAAGGGCTGCCCGAGTCAACGCTGGCTGAAATCGGTCAGCGGCTACCGCTGATGGAGGGCGCGGAGCGACTTTTTGCGACGCTGAACAAACTTGGATACAAGACCGCAATCCTGTCTGGTGGCTTTACCTATTTTGGCAAGATACTGCAGCAGAAACTGGGCGTGGACTACGTCTATGCCAATGAGCTAGAAATTGTGGACGGCAAGCTTACCGGGCAAGTGCTGGCACCTATTGTGGATGCCGAACGTAAAGCCGAGTTATTACGAACCCTGGCGGCCAGGGAGAATATCTCCCTGGAACAGTGTATCGCTGTTGGTGATGGGGCAAACGATCTTGCCATGCTGAGTGCGGCGGGGCTGGGTGTGGCGTTTCATGCCAAACCAATTGTCAAGGAAAGTGCTGAACAGTCGATTTCCACGCTGGGGCTCGACAGTATTCTTTATCTCATGGGTATTCGTGACCGGGACGCCGTCAAGCTGCTTGGGCTATAGATCTTCTGATGCAAAGTCATAGTCAAGATCGTCGAGCGGTGGGGATATGTAGTAACCCTGAATAAAGTTGACGCCGGCCTGCCAAAGCGTAGATAGGACGTTCGGCGATTCAACACCGGAAATTGCGGTTAGAACGCCCTGGGTCTGCAGCGATTTGACCATTTCCATTAACTCCGCCTGCTTTTCTTTATCGTCTTCAATCTGGGCAGCAAATGAACCGTCCAGCTTGACGTAGTCCGGCGTCAGGTGTTTCAGCAGATTGAACGGGTTGAGCGAGCAGCCGAAAT